>JAEETM010000103.1 GCA_016290335.1 Treponema sp.
AAACCTTCGCTGAGGGTCCAGGTTGAGTTGTCGATTTGGGTGATTTCGTATTCCATATATTAATTATATCACAAAAAATCAATTTGAGAAAAAAACATTGCCCCCACCCCGTCAAATTGTTAAATTATAATCAGGAGCGAATCATGAGTTTTATTGGAAATATTATCTGGTTTTTGTTGGGCGGATTTCTGCTGGGGCTGGGCTGGATTGTAGCCGGGATTCTGTGGTGCATAACGATTGTGGGGATTCCGCTGGGGATTCAGTGCTTCAAGATTGCGGGGATGGCTATGTGTCCGTTTGGACGAGAACTTGCATTTGACGGAAGCCCGATGTCTTTAATCTTAAACATTTTCTGGATTTGTATTTCTGGGGTTGAGCTTGCGGTGGCACATGTGATTGTGGGGCTTTTGTTCTGCATTACAATTGTTGGCATTCCGTTTGGCAAGCAGCATTTTAAATTGGCTCAGGTTGCGCTCATGCCGTTTGGCACGTACGCGTTTTAGTTATGATTAGTTGTGACTAGTTGTGATTAATTATGTATAATTCTGCAACTCCCGGCGGGATTCAATTCCGAGTTTTTCGAAGATTGTTGACATGTGGCGTTTTACGGTTTCGACGCTGATGAATAATTCTTCGCCAATCTGGGCATTTGAATAGCCGCGGGCTGCAAGACGGGCAACTTCTTTTTCGCGTGGAGAAAGAGGTGCGAACAGATCTTCTGTTTGGGTCTGGCTGGTCGAATCATTATTTTTCTTTTTTGTAAAAATCAGCAAAAATAACTTTATCAGAATACCGATGAGAGCCGGGCGGAATCTGACAAAAATCATTATAAAAAAAGCTGTAGACGAAATTGAAGAAATGCCCTTTCCGTCTGTCCCCAGAAGGTTTTCTAAATCAACAACCAAAATTAAAAGCTTCACAATTGAAACAAAGAGTCCGCTTATAACTGACAGCTTGGAAAGATTATTCAGAAAATCAATTTTTAATTGAGAACGTCTTTCTTTTTGAAGGATTGCAGGAATCATAAAGATTGCAATTCCCGCAATCACAAGAATAAAATCTTTCAGCATAAACTATTCCGAATCACAAAGCAGAGTGACTTTACTTTCAACAGGAAGCAAAATCAGATTTATGAGCAGCGCGTAAATCATAGGGACACAGGCAACGGTAAAGTTCAGTCCCAGCATTGAACGGTCTTCAAGATTAAAAAGTATTCCTATAAATCCACCGAGCATTGTCATGATTCCTTCAAGAAGAATTATTACCCGCAGCGTTGAAATTGCATTTATGGATATTGCTTTTTGAGTAACTGACAGCTTTTGATTTTTTGCAACAAAGTTCAATGCACTGAAAAAACTTTTTAAGTTATCCGAGACTAACAGTAACAGGAAGGTCGGAATAAAAATATAAATTATTCCGGGAAGATCACGCAGGAAATAAAAACTCAAAGGATTTTTATCTGTAAGGTTTGCCATACTGAAATGTATTATCAGGAAAAACAGCCCGATAATAAATGCAAGCGATACAAAGATTTTCACAATACTAAGAGCAAGCTTTTTTCCAGATGCAGCTGGTTTATCATTTTCACAAGTATTTTCTTCTGCCATAAATCTTATGATATTACTTCTGAGTTTTCCTTTCAGCGTGATAAAAATCATACCTAAAAACGACAGATAAAAAAATGATAATAGTATGGTGGCTAAATTAACTCCTAACGTATTGGTGTTTTCAAAATTAAGGTAAAAATATATTCCGCTTATTAACATCAGAAACACACAGATAAAGCCCAAAGCTTTGAAAGCATAATCAAGGGAAGCTTCTGTTTTTTTCAATTCTGTCAGGGTTGTGTTTTTGATTTTTTTTGAAGATTGAAAAATCCTGAGAAAAGGTTTCCCGTAACCAGAAAGAAAAATCATCAGGGCAAGGATTAAAAGAATGCCGGGAAGTAATGCATAATCAACTAATTCCCAGATAAGTCCGCCGCTTGTAATGCTGCACATTGTTGCAGTTATGCAGAGTATCAGAAAAGATAAAAGAAGTTCGATAATCATAAAAACCTCCTGTTCATCTTAATTATCTACCTGCATACTTATAAAAACAAGATGTAAAAAGTTGTAATTTGAGTTGTAATTTTTTATATTCGCGATTTTAATGCTATTTTTTTACTCCAACATACATTGCATGACCGCACGTTTCGATTATTGATTTGTCGGTGGCAGTTTGATTTATGAGTGCGAGGATATCTTTGAAAGCGGATTTATTCTTGAGTTTATAAATCATGTCTTCTTTTTCGTAGCCGAAGCCGCGGATTGAACGCAGGGTGATTTTTTCAAAACCGTTTTGCGCAAAAAGATTTTCGATTTCTTCGGATTTTGGATAATAGCCTTCCTGGAAACCGTGGTCGGAAAGATTGTTGAACTTACCTGAAGTGAAAGCTTCGTTCAAAGTTGCGACATCGACCTGTTCGGGCAACCAGCAGAATCTTGAAACAAGCGCAATGCTGCCGGAAAGATATGGAATAAAGCTTGCAAAAACTTTTCCGTTAGGCTTGAGGACGCGGTTTATTTCTGCTGCACATTTCTGGCGCTCATCATTTTCAAGAAGATGATAAAGAGGACCGAAAAGCAGAACGACATCAAACTGTTCATTTTTATAACAGCTGAGGTCGGTTGCATTTACAAGATCACAGGCGACAAGATTTTTTACATCATCTTCTTTCTTCTGCTTTTTTGCCTGAGCGAGTAAATCTTCTGATAAATCTACAAGCGTAACCTGATAACCGAGCTTTGCGAGAGGAAATGAATAAACACCTGCGCCACCGCCAAGGTCGAGAATGGAGACTTGTTTATCTGCACTAACTTCTGCTTCAACGTGCGGCAAATATTTTTCCAGAATCTGCATGGTCATAAGATATTCAAGCTTTCCGCTGTTATCATTTCTGAGACGGTTCTTTTCATCAAAATGGCTGTAGTAGTGTTTTACTTTTTGGAAATCGGTCATGAGGATATTTTATCAGGTAATCAAATGTTTTTATAGAGTTAGTATAAGATATCAAAATTAACGATTTTGCAGGTTTTTGTACTTATAAATTTAACGATTTTGTAGGTTTTTCAACTTGTAAAATTAACGATTTTGTGGTTAAATAGAGATAAAAAATAACGATTTTGAGGTTTTTATGACATTTAGGCGCAAAATCTATGATAAATTTCTGGAATGGAAAAAAAACTCAGATGGAAAGACCGCCCTTCTTGTTGAAGGAGCCCGCCGAATAGGTAAATCCACAATCGTAGAGGAATTTGCAAAAAAAGAATACGAATCATATATCCTCATTGATTTTACAAACGCCCCGCAAGAAGTATTTAAGCTTTTTGAAGATATTTCTGATTTGAATTATATTTTTATGCGGCTTCAACTTATCTATCATAAAGAACTTCATGTACGGAAAAGCCTTATCATTTTTGATGAAGTTCAGTTCTGTCCAAAAGCTCGCCAATCAATAAAGCATCTTGTGGCTGATCACAGGTATGATTATATGGAAACAGGCAGCCTGATTTCTATCCGAAAAAACGTGAAAGATATTCTTATTCCAAGCGAGGAACGCTCCATCCAAATGCACCCGATGGATTATGAGGAATTTAAATGGGCTTTGGGTGATACTGTTACCATAAAACTTTTGCGGGAATCTTTTGAAAAATATAAACCTCTTGGCGATGATTTAAACAGAACATTAATGCGTGATTTCCGACTATATATGCTTGTTGGTGGAATGCCAAAAGCTGTCAGCACTTATATTGAAACAAATAACATGCGGCTTGTAGATGAAGAAAAACGTGACATTCTGCGTCTTTATGAATCTGATTTTATGAAGATTGATTCTACCGGGAAGGCAGCCATGTTGTTTAAATCTATTCCATCCCAGCTTGAAAAAAATGCCTCCCGATATCAGGTTTCTTCTGTTCTGGCAAATCAACGCAACTCTACTGTGCTTGAAATAATTTCAGAAATGGAAAGTTCCAAAACGGTGCTTGTTTCATACAAATCAGATGATCCAAATGCAGGTCTTACACGAACAAAAGATTTGGAAAACTTTAAGCTTTTTGTTTGCGACACAGGCCTTTTTACAACCATGCTTTTTATGGATAAAGATTTTACAGAAAACATCATTTATGAAAAATTACTCAGTGATAAGCTTCCCGTAAATCTTGGGTACCTTTATGAAAACGTAGTTGCGCAGATTCTTAAGGCAAACGGAAACGCTCTATTTTACTACACATTCCTTGATGAAAAATCACGGCATAATTTTGAAATTGATTTTCTGCTTGCTCGAAAAAATAAAGTCTGCCCGATAGAGATAAAATCCTCAGGTTACAAAACACACGCTTCACTTGATGCTTTTAGCAAAAAATATTCATCACGCATTCTGAATAAATATCTTGTATATACAAAAGATTTAGGAAAGGATAAAGATGTTCTGAGCATTCCTATTTATATGACAATGTTTGTATGATGATTACCAGACAATATTGATTTTATAAGATACTGCACATTCGCTTGGCAGGCGTTGAACCTTGTAGCCTTTTCCTTCAAAGTATTTAATTACTTCATCAACATAGTATTTTTTGTCGTATGTATAATGGCAGTAAGTGTTTTCACCAAGATGCTTTTTTACATCTATACCTTTGTTAATCTGTTCAATCTGATTTTTAGTTTCCTGAAGAGTTTTATCAAACTGGGCTTCTTTAATTGTGTCTTTTCGTTTTTGTTCTATACTGTTCACTAATACTTATCTCCATTTTTCCATAATCTTCAGGCCTTCATCAATATCATCACCGAGAACTTCCTGGATTTTTTCAAACTTCTTTTTGGAATGCATTATATCAAGCACTCGTAATAATTCTTTTTTGCCGTATTTTTGAATGAACAGTGCCATTACCCTTATGGCGTTTGTTTCTTTCCCAAGCGAGTAAAATCCTTTTTTGCAATCATAAAGTTCGTTACATTCGTAGCAGCCATCCAGACCTTTCTGCTTACAGCAGGCTGTGTTAGGACAAATGCCATCTGGCGAGCAGGTTGCAAAGGAACAGGTGTTATAAATTGTTCTGCACGAACCACACCATTGGGTAAGGAAACAGTGGCCGCATGAAAGGCCACAATAGGCAATCTGATCTACGCCTTTTTTTGCCTGCTGGCACAGCTTGTTTTTGATTCGCCTCATTGCTTCTACGTGCATTATCCAGTGGCGGGAAAAAGGCATTTGAATCAGACCTTTGAGATTTTTTCCACACCAGAAATCGATAAGCCATGCTGAGCTTTCATCAGGACTTACGCAATTGGTGGCGACAAGTCGTGCTTTATCTTCGTCGGTGAAGTTCTTTTTTAAGTCTGCAAACTTCAGATTTTTTAAAAGTTCATTTGTTGAATCCATCACAGCCTTACAATAATCATAAGTGGCTTTGATATTCAGCTGTTTTGAAAAATCAATCATCTTATCTGCGTTGAGTTCGTTACCTGTTGTGATGATTTTCGCATTTGTTTTTATAAGCCAGTCATCAGTAAGGAGAATCTGTTCATCCTTCAAAATCAGAGTGTGTGCAACAATATCTTCAATGCGGAATGTATGCCAGAGCGACCAGGCAAGAGTTGTCTGATGATTGCCCTCGCCTTCCCCAAACGGCAGCTGATAAAATGCTTCCGGTGGAAAAGTTTTTACAATAGAAGTTATCTGATCAAATAACTCGGCACGCAGTTCAATAAGAACTTTTATTCCTTCAGCGAAAGTCGCCTCTTTAGAAATCAGAGTCTGCATTTTTTTGTTTTTATCTGACCAGTCTTTATTCATTTGCATCTCCTTTATAAATCCATATTCCCGTGTATTCTTTGATGATTTTAAGTTTTCTTTGAATTATATCGTTCTTCATTGAATCACCAAAAAAACCGCCCATGATTCTTGCGGCTTCTTCATGGCTGGTGAATTTATAATCAGTTTGAATTATGTGTTCTTTAAAGCCGCTATCTGTAAGTGCATGATAAAACTGTGCGAGCTTTTCTCCGGGTGGATTTGGAGAGGCAACATTTGTTCCCAGCGTTTCAATAAAAATGACTGTAGCGGCTCTTTTTGTAGTTTCATCAATGAGCATTTGAATTGTTTGATTTCTGTTTTCATCATCCTGGACTACTAAGTGACCAAAGCTCCAGCCTTCGATTATTATGTCAAATTTATTTTCAAGAGCGCTTATCTGTTTGTTGTCACTAACAGCATACTCAATTTTATCCGCCCATTCAGACAGATTTTGTTTTGCCTTATCAATCATATTCTGTGCATTATCGTATGCAAAAACTTTTTGTACTTTATCGATATAGTTTTTTGTAACTCTGCCGGTTCCTATCCCAAACTCGCCGACAACTTTATTTTCCAACTGAATGTTGTTATTGAGGAACTTACAAAGATTGTTTTCATAATCTTCATGATTTACTAATTCATCATACAGGTTTGAGAAATTCTGATAAACTTTAAACATATCCGACATTTTTAATTCCTATGCGTTCCCGTGCGGGCGACAATTTAATAAACTACATATCCTTATCAGACCAGGAACGAAAAGGTTTGTTCCAGGAACCAATTTCAATTAAGTTTCCTTCGGGATTTGCGATATAGCAGGTGCGCTGGCCCCAAGGTTCGGTGGAAGGTTCAAGTACGCTGGTGGCACCTTTTGAAATTACTTCCCTATATTTTTCATCAACTTCTTCAAAAGTGTCGACATACAAAGCAATTTCGCCATGACCATTTAAACCTTTGATGTATTCATATTTTCTGCTGGTCATTTTTTCAAAATTATTTCTGCCGTAAAGCATAAAGAGTGTGTTATCTTTTATTAAATAAACGTTTCCGGTATCTTCCGATTCTTTGATTTCAAATCCAAGTACATCTCTGTAAAAGCGAATCATTTTTGCCATATCTTCTACGAACAGACCAAAACCGTCTAAGTGCATTTTTCCTCTCCTGTGGTGATGCGTTTACACCAATTTTTCATAATCACGTCTGGCATAAAATATATGCATTATTGTGACTACCTTTTTATTTTCATCATCATCAACAACATACAAGGCAACATAATTTTTCATAAAGAGAAATCTCCGATAACCTTTTCCTTGCAAACTCAGAATCGGGCAAAGTGGAAAAGTGTAAGGATCATCGTATAAATAATTTTTCTGTTCATAAAAATCGTCCAATAGTTTTCCAGCAGAAACTGGATTAGATAAATCTTCGACAAAATATTTTACGATTCCTTCAAGTTCTGCTTTTGCAGAATCCGCTATTTCCACTTTATAAGCCATACTTTTTCCTTATGTCGGAAATTGCATCATCAACATCTGATACACGCCCAGCTTTTACATCTGCTTCGGCGATTGCAAGCTTATTGTACAGATTATTTAAAAAAGTTGATTTTTCAAAAGTTTCCATGCTCATAATAACCATATCGCCATAACCATTTTTTGTAATAAAAATAGGTTCCTGGGTTTCATGGCATAGATTTGAAATAGAAGTCGTATTCTTTAAGTCTCTTATGGGAACAATCTGTGGCATAATTACACTCCTTTATGGGATAATTATACCACAATATGATGTTTTGTCTAATAGTTTTGCAGATAAATGATTGCGAAGGAATACACATATAACAATTACTTAAACCGCAGACAACCTGACTACCTGTCGGCTTTTACTCTTTGTTATGTGATTATATATTTATGTATGCAACAAATCGATTACAACATACCTTCTTTCCATAATCTAATGCCAGATGAAATCCATTGTTCAATTGGATCTGTTATTTTCTGTTCCTTATAAGATTCTATCCATTCTGAAAAACTTGAATCATTCAGAAATTCTTCTATTTCATTTTTATCTGCCCATTTAAGATTATCATTAATTATTTTTTCTTTATTTTCTGTATATTCCATTTTTACAAACCTTATGAAAGATTCTTTATTTCAAACAATTAAAGAAATCATCTTTATTCTTATGTATGTGAATTTTTGCATTACTATCATACATATATACTTCGAAATTATTTTCTTTTGTATAATAATCAATTAATATAACATCAGATGGAATAAGATAAAAATAATGGTCAATAAAATATTCAAGTAAAGTTTTGCAATATTTCTGATTAGAACTCATTTCAACAAAAAATATTTTTTTATATTTTTTTGGAGCAAGATAAAATGAAAACATTGCATCAGACCAATTTTTTATTTTAGCAGAAGGAGCATTACCTGTTTCTGTCCAAGTCTGAGATTTGCATTCGACAAGAATAGAATTATTTCCAAAATCAAATGCATGTTCTTTTTTTGCGTTAATTCCGATTTCAACCTTTTTCTGAGTTTCTACAGAAATTCCATTCCTTTTTAAAAAATTGAAAATTTCATTTTCAAATTCTTTTCCTACTTGAGTATTTGAACTTACACCTTTTCTTTGATAAGCTTTATTTTCCATTTTTTTATCCTCCAAAGCACCCCCAATGCGGGTGTCCGCCTTACAATTATTATATGGGGCAAAAAAATATTTGTAAATATTTAACCGCGTTAGGCTATGGAGCAGCCGCGAAGCGGGCCACTGGACTGAGCGACTGTAAGGAGCGAAGGAAGCGGCTGACCGTTAGGGAACTGCGGAACAGCCGACCTCTGCGACCGAAGGGAGCAGAGGGAACGCTCTTTTTTATTATACAATTATTTATCTTCAAATAAGATTCTTACAAAATCTCGTTTTGAATATATTATTCTTATAACTCTCACAATTTTATCTTCAATTCTATAAAAAATCGAATAATTATTTGCAAGAACAAATTTGTAATCTGTAGGAAAGAGAACATACCTTTCTACCGGAATTCCTATTTCTGGGAATTCAGCTAAGTTCTCATAGGTTTCTACAATTTTTAGAACTGCATTATGTGCTGCGATAGGATTTTGAAGTTCGTTTTCTATGTAGTTTTTAATTTCGAGTAAATCTTCTGCGGCTTGTGGCGTAATCTTTACTTCAAACATTAAAGACCTACCATTTTTCTAACATCAGCTGGATCCAACCAACCATTTTTTGCAGCTGAATCTTCTCCTTTTTTAAGTTCTGTGAAAAGAGTTTTCGTGGCAGTTAACCTTTCGTAATCTTTTATTGTGATAACAGCGTAAGAACCTCTTCCATTTTTTGTGAGAAAAACAGGAGATTCATCTGCAACATCCTGCAATACTTCATTGTAATTTCGTAAATCAGAAACAGGTTTAATGGATATCATACGCACCTCTAACATTCGTAATATTTTACGAAATAATTATCTTAAGTAATTTCTTAATTGTCAAGTTTTATTTTAATATATTTCCAGTTCGTATATAATGCCCTTCCTGAATGGCGGCGATTGTGGCTACTGTGCAGACGATGAGAGCTGAATAACGAAGGTCAAGAATTGGAAGGGGCAAAGGTAGGATGAAAGCTAACAGGCCCGTAATTTTATTCAAGATAGTATGAAGGAAAATGATTCTTTTATACATTATCAGCGCGGACACAATATTGATGACCTTGATTACTGCGATGAGCGAGATCCATACGTAAAGCCATTTTTCAATGTTCAGGATGGGGAGCAATTTTATGAGGCTGGCTGTTACAAAGATGATATCTGAGATTGAATCAAGTTTGGAACCGAAGGTGCTGGTGGTTCCGGTTTTCCGCGCAACTGGTCCGTCAAGCATATCTGAGAGACCGGCTGTGATGTACAGGGCGTAAAATGATTTTGAGAATGGTGAGACGAACAGTAATGCGATGCTGCAAAGGATTCGGATAACGGTGATTATATTGGCCATTGATTTGTATATTATATTTGGCAGGATGATATTTGTAAATTGATGATTGCGTTAGGGATTGTAGGGGCGCGGAGCGGCCACCGCAACGAAGTGAGGAGGCTGGAGCGATAGCGGAACCCCGAAAAGCCCGACCCCGGCGGGCACGAAAGTGACCGACGGGGGAACGCCCTACTTCTTTCTAACCGGCAGGCAGATCTCGCAGACGTAATCGGGGGAGTCGGTGTCGCCGGGGAGATAGTTTTCGATGTCGTAGTCGAGGATGCGTTCGTAGTCGGCGGTGGGGAGCCACTCTTTGTAGATACGGTCCCACATGTCGCTGATGGCCTGACCGGCTGGACCTACGCATTTGAAAACGGCCCAGGTGTACTCGGGGATGTGGAGAAGCTCAAAGCCTTCCGGAATGTTTCCGCTCAGAGCGCCTTCTAGATCGCTTGCACGGCAGCCGATTCCGTATTTGAAAACATCGCTTGGGGTAGCCTGTCCGTCGGGAGCAGAACCCTGTGCGCAGACTCCAAGATAGCCCGGGATTTTTTTTGTGGTTTCGTTTGAAAAGTATTCGCCCCAGAATGCCGGAATCTCATTGTCGCTTGTTTCGGCGTGAAAGTTTTTTGCGTGAACGAGCAGATCAACTGCATCCCATTTTTCGATTTTAAATTCCATGATACAACCTCCTTCGATGGAAATGCGGACGGTGTAACGACTCATAAACTGGAGCGGGCTTCCTTTGCGCGCCTGTATTGGAGAACAGCCGTGAAACCTGGAAAAAGCCTTGGTAAAGCTTTCGGGAGTTTCGTAGCAGTATTTGAATGCAACGTCG
>JAEETM010000104.1 GCA_016290335.1 Treponema sp.
GACGAGTACAATATGGTTCGTCCGCATAGCGCGCTGGGTCAAAAGACACCGGCAGAATATGCGCAAACATTTTGATTATTGCAGCTATACTAAATTTCCCCGTGGTACATAAAATGGGGGCAGGTCAGGTTAACACACCGCACTGGAGAGAAACATTTGACAACAAATAACGCCCGTGCTATATATAAACGTAAAAGGAGGGCCAAGCCAAATGAAGAATATGCAGGTATTGAAAAAAGAATTAATTGAAAAAGCCATGCATTGTAAGAATGCTGAAAAGCTGATGGCACTGGCCAGGTCAGAAGGCATTACCCTGACCAAAGAAGAGGCCGAAGCGTATCTGGCTGAAATGGAAGATATGGAACTGAACGGGGAAACTCTCAATAAAGTGGCCGGGGGATCATGTTGGAGCAATACTACTTGCGATGAGAACGAATGCAATCCTGCCCACCCCAAGTGCTTCACGGGCGATTCTGAGGTGGCTGTGCCAGGTGGCATTAAGCTCATAAAAGATTTACAGGTTGGCGACAAAGTGATTACGCTGGATGCGGAGGGGAATGAAATCGTCGGTGTAGTGACGGAAGTCATGTCGCCACAGGAAGAGGAAATTTTTGAGGTCACCTTCTCTGATGGAACCGTTTGGCACGCCACGGGAAGCCAGACACTCTATTTTGGACACGGGAAGAGTTGCACTGTGAGAGAGGCGCTTGGGAAAACGGCGCTGAAACGGGGCGGCACTGCTGTGACAGTGACCGGCGTAAAGTCCGCCGGCATTTTCGAAACCGTGTATGACGTGCTGGTTGGCGAAGAAGCGGATGAGGATGTTATCTTTGTGGCGGGGATTGCTGCCGAGGGGTATTTTACGCAAGGGGAACGGAGCCAGGGGGCGCAGGCGAAAACCGTCGCATGAGCAGGTTTATTGTGTTTGATTGCATTTCAAATTTCGGCTGATATGTTTATGATATAGAAAACAATAAGGGTTATATTTTACGGCGTCTGTCCAAATAATTGGCAGACGCTGTTTTATGTGCAAAAAAATGTAAAGTGCTTTCTGTAAAATATGATGTAGAAAGAAAGTTGCCCGTTGAAAAGTAAATATGTTGGAAATTTGCTATGCACTGAGAGGAGGAACGAAGATGTCATTTTACGGATGGGACAGCCCCGATATCGTCTATTTGTACAGTGCGTCCGGGAAAAGGTTGCAGAAGGTTTTCCGGGAAATGCAAGTGTGTGAGTTTGTGTGGAAACATCCGGAGCTGGTGTTTGACACGGAAGATCCTGAGGCAAAGGCAAAAGTGGCGGCGGAAACCGGCGACTTTGCATTTGAGTTCGGACCGGACGTACAGCCCCAGGACATCAGCGATGCCTACGAAGTGTTTATTGGCATGGGTAATAAACGGAAAATATATCTGGGCAGGTATCTCGAAAAAATGAAAAAGGAAATTGCTGATTCTGAAAACAAGTTAAGCGAAACAGAAGATGATCCGTTCAGCAATTTTAAGGGATTGTCTGAGAAAGATATTGAACGCATTAACGCGTATAAAGGGCCGGGTATTGATGAGTTGATTGAGAAGATGGAAGAAAATAGTGAATAAAGATGACCAATGCTAATTGATAATACTGCTGCCATTTCTGTTACTGAATTGTTGTTGCCAGAAGATTTTTGCTTAGTGAAAGGCGATAAGGAAAAAACATGATGTACTTTAACGATGTAAATAACCTTAACGAATTGAAATCCCGTTTTCGACAGTTGGCGTTTGAACTACACCCAGATAAAGGCGGCGATGCAAAAGAGTTCACGGCAATGCAACAAGAGTATGAAGCGCTCTACCAGCAGCTCAAGAGAGAAGAAGAACAGAAACAAAGTAATCGCAACGTTGGTGAAGACCAACGGAGCAGAATCTGGGAAGATTTGAAACGCAAATACCATAATGCTGGGCAGACGACTGGCCCGACTAAACAAAAAAAGAAGCATAAACCGGCCGATGACGGTTATAGTAAAGTCATTGAAGTATTGATTCATTTAGACGGTATTATTATTGAACAGTGCGGCTCCTGGTTATGGATTTCCGGTAACACGAAAAAGCACACGAAGGCTTTAAAAAATGCCGGGTGCCGCCTGGCACGCAAAAAGAAGATGTGGTAATGGAGGCCGACTGATGCGGCATGTAGCTACAGGCGCAAACGAAGTGACAAATCCATGGCCTATATCCGAAGAAAATACGGTTTCGCCATTATCGGAGAGGGAAAGGGACATCAGGAATATACGTAAGAAACAAGGGTGACTGGGCGAATTTACAAGAGTAATTAAAGTGAATGGTTAAATGCTTAATGACAATAGTAGGATATAATCACAAAAAGAATTTTGACTACATTATAATAAACGTTCAGCAGCTTTAAGGGATTGTCGGATAAAGATATTGAACGCATTATAACGTATAAAGGGCCGAGTATTGATGAGTTGATTGAGAAGATGGAAGAGAAAGAATTTGTTTAGTGAAATAATTACAAATCAATATTTAATAAATGAAAGGATTAGAATTAAAAATAAAAATTAAACAAGATAAACAAATCATTTTAGTTAAGAATTCTCTTATTTAATTGTGATATAATATAACCAATAAAATTATCAAATGCGTTTTTAGGAGGGCAAAATGGATAAAACAACTTGGCTTTTAAGATGGAATCCAGATTTGAAAAGCGAAGATCCGTTGACTGTTGAAGAATATAGAAAGATTTATGATAAGTGGAGTAGAAATGAGAAAGCAGATATAGACTGGAGCTTTACGAATAAAAAAGGAAGAAAATCAAAAGGGGAAGAGGTTTATTTGATAAAAGCAAGTACTAAAACAACTGGTGCTAAAGGAATTATAGCCCATGGGTTTATTGACAAGGAATCTCAAGGTAAAGATTCAGTTCATATTTCTTTTGATATTATGTTAGAAATTGGTAAGGGAATATTTTCAATCGATTCAATGAGTGAAAGCTTAAAGAATTGTTACTTTTTAAAAGGACAACAAAGTGGTGTGAAATTCGGGCATCAAGAAGAAGTGGATTTACTTGAGAAAGAGTGGAAGAGATTTCTTGAAGAAAAATCTATAAAATTGGAATTTAGAAACAAAAACATAGATAACAATTTGAAAAAACCGGAGGAAAAAGAAGTGAATAATCCTAAAAACATTATTCTATACGGACCGCCTGGTACAGGTAAAACTTATAATACAGCAAGATATGCTGTTGAACTTTGTGGAAAAGAACCAAATATAAGCAATTTAGATTCCCAAGATGTTCTTAGTCCTGAAAAATATGAAAAATTACGTAATAAATACAAAAAATTAATTAACGATAATAGAATCATTTTTATAACATTCCACCAATCTTATGGCTATGAAGAATTCATCGAGGGAATCAAGCCTAAGATGAATGAAGCAGACCATAGTAAACTCGAATATAGAATTGAAGATGGCGTTTTTAAAAAGTTTTGCATAACCGCTGATTCGTCATGTGTTTTAAAAGAACAAGACGAAGCTGGGGATGACAAGTCAAAGAGCGTTCCAGAGCAAACAGGAGCTGGGGTAACTCTTGGGCAGAGTAATCAAACAGCTAATAACGTAGTAGCAGTTGCAGATAATGAAAAACCAAAAGAAGACAGAGATGATGAACCTCAAACATGTGTAATCGGTGGTGAAACGCATAGTGAAATAATAGATAAAAATGGAAACGCAAAGAATAAAGACGCTAATAATTTCGTTTTTATTATTGATGAAATCAATCGAGGCAACATCTCCAAGATTTTTGGTGAATTGATTACTTTAATTGAATCGAATAAACGCTTGGGCGGTAAAGAGGAAACCAGGGCGGTACTTCCTTATTCAGGCGACCGATTCGCTGTTCCTGGTAATGTTTATATTTTAGGCACGATGAACACGGCAGATCGTTCCATTGCATTAATGGATACTGCTCTTCGTAGAAGATTTCATTTTATTGAGATGATACCGAATACAAAGATCCTTAAAGATGTTACAATAAAAGATGGTTCGACCGAAAAAGTGGTTAATATTATGAGTATGTTAGATACGATAAATAAACGTATTGAATATTTATATGATAGAGAGCATACTATCGGTCACGGCTTTTTTACAAGCTTAATCAAGGAAGAAAACCGTAACAAGGATAATCTCAAAGATATTTTTAAAAATAAGATTATCCCATTATTGCAAGAATATTTCTATGATGATTATAAAAAGATACAATTGGTGTTAGGTGATGATGATAAGATTATAGATGAAAAATATAAATTTATAAAAGAAATTTCCGATGAAAAGGAAAGCTTATTTAAAGGTTCGGATGATAATGGTTTTGATATTCCTCAGGTGCGTTATGAAATTAACCCTGATGCATTTGAAAAAATAGAAAGCTATATTAAAATTTATAAACCATCAAATGATTTAAAAAAGATTTCTGAAAATACTGATGCTGAACAATAGACTTCCTAACAGTAACGTTATAATCTTATGGGACACTTTGAAACCTTAAAAAGTGGTGATTACGTGAATGAGTTGATTGAAGTAAAGGAATTTGATTCCATTACCTGTAACGAAAACGATAAAGTAGGTCCTAAAAATTTATCTAAAAAACAATTTGACAGCCTTGTAGACGCTGTTACTGAACTTGAAAATGGCAGTAATGATTTTTCGGTATTTGATTTTTTAGAAATAAAGAGGCGTAAATCTGTCGGCAGAGTTATTTCATTTAAAAATTATGTCGGCTTAATTCATTTGCGAGACGGCCGGCAGATTCAGATTTTGCCTAAAATTGATTTTGGACGGGAAAAAGATGAGACAAAGAAAAAATTTATTGAGATGATTCGAAGCATGCGGGACTTTCAGGGAAAAGTCTTTAGTGACGCATTGCTTCATTCGGACCGGATGAATGTATATGAAATATTTATTAGTCTGTATTTACAAGCTGTACGGCAAATTGTTAAGAAAGGATTGAGATCTTCGTATTTGACAAGGGAAGATAATCTTAACTGTTATAAAGGTAAATTGCAGGTAGATGAGCATATTAAGAAGAATTTTGCTCACAAAGAGCGGTTCTATGTTATGTATGATGAATTCCAACAGAATCGTCCGGAAAACCGACTTATAAAAGCAACTTTAATCAAGTTGCGGATGTTGACGACCAGTATGAACAATGCAAGAGAAATCAGACAGTTGCTTGCTGCGTTTGACGAAATTGAACCATCGCGGAGTTATGAGCATGATTTTTCTAAGGTTATTATTAATCGCAATATGCAGAACTACAAAGAGATACTACAATGGTCAAAGGTTTTCTTGTTCAATAAAAGCTTTACCATGTTTTCAGGAATTTTTCATTCAAAGGCAATCCTATTTCCAATGGAAAAGGTATTTGAATGTTATGTGGCTCAGGAATTAAAGAAGCTATTTTGGGGTGAAACAAGTTGGAATTTTGAAACACAGGACAAAGGGAAATACTTGTTTACTGATCCTGAAACATTTGCACTCCGCCCAGATATTGTTATCAGAAACAATACTACTGTAGTTATGGATACTAAATGGAAACGCCTTTTTAACGATCCTGGGAAAAACTATGGTATCGCCACAGCTGATATGTATCAGATGTATGCGTATTCCAAACGCTATGGTGCTAAGCATATTTGGTTGTTGTATCCCAAGACTGATGTTATGAGTGAAAATGATAATAAAGGCATTACTTTTGAATCAGGGCCAGATTCAGGTTCGACCGAAACCGTAATCCATGTCTTTTTTGTAGATATCGCGAATATCAAAGATAGTTTAAAAAAATTAAAACAAGAAGTATTTGATTGTGTGAAGGAGTCAGCACCATGATCCTTGGACTTAGCAAATCGAAATACTGCAAAGGGATACAGTGTCCGAAAATACTCTGGATGGACAAGTACAAGCCGGAAGAGGCGGAGGATGTTCTTCCCGAAGCGATTTTGGCAAACGGCAACAGGGTTGGGGATCTGGCAAGGCGGTATTTCGGTCAATATAACCTTGTGGAATTCGATTATGACAAAAATGTCATGACGGAAAAGACAAAACAGTTCATGCAAACCGGTTCTGAGAATATCGCGGAAGCGGCGTTCCTGACTGATGGTCTGTATTGCGCCGTGGATATCCTGCATAAGAATGGCAGCGGATATGACATTGTTGAGGTAAAGAGTTCTACCGGCGTAACGGACATCTATATAGAGGATATGGCCTTTCAGTATTACGTTCTGAAACGGTGCAGGATTCATGTGAAGAGAGTGTTCCTGATGTACCTGAACAACAAATATGTAAGACATGGGGAACTTGATTTAAAAAAACTGTTTACCCTGGAAGAGTTTACGGAGGTTGTGAAAGGAAAATACGACGAGGTCGAGACCAATATCAAATCCATACGTGATTACGTGGATACGGTCAGTGAACCGAAACGAGATATTGATGTGTACTGCGAAACTCCTTACACCTGCGCGTATCGCGGTTATTGCGCGAAACATATTCCGGAGCAATCTGTATTTAATGTGAGCCGACTGACTACGGCGACGAAGTATAAATACTACCACCAAGGCATTATCACCTTTGAGGATATTGTCAAACAACAGCCGAAGTTAACTAATAGACAGTGGAAACAGGTGGAGGCTGCCTATTATGACAGACCGGACGAAGTAGATGCTGACGCTATTAAAGATTTTCTGGACACGCTTTCCTATCCGCTGTATCATCTGGATTTTGAAACGTTTATGCAGGCCATACCGGAGTATGATGGTCTGAGCCCGTATATGCAGATTCCGTTCCAATATTCCCTGCATATCGAGCAGGCTGACGGAACTCTGGAGCACAGGGAATTCTTGGCGAAAGAAGGTACGGACCCGCGCCGGGCGATTGCCGAAAGCCTGTGTAAGGACTTCCCGGTTGATGTTTGTGTTCTTGCTTATAATATGTCATTTGAGCGGGGGGTTCTTCAGAAACTTGCAGACTGTTTCCCGGATTTGTCTGACCATCTGCTGGCGATACGGGAAAACATACATGATCTAATAGTTCCGTTTCAAAAAATGCAGTATTACAGCAAGGCGATGAAAGGATCCTATTCCATAAAATACGTACTACCGGCCCTTTGCCCCGGGGATTCCGAACTGGATTATCACGCGCTGGAAGGAGTGCACAATGGCAGCGAGGCCATGGAAACCTTTGCGAATCTGCCCAATCATACGCCGGAAGAAATCAAAGTCATGCGGAACAATCTGCTGAAATACTGTTGCCTTGATACGCTGGCCATGGTGAAAGTGTTGGAAAAACTCAGGGAAGCAGTCGCGACAAAACGAAGCTGAGAAATGCCCGGAGGATAAATTATGTACAAGGTGTATGGGACAAGCACGAAGAAAATGCTGAACATGCTGATTCTGGAACTCTTAAAAGTGTATTCGGATGAAAAGCATAAATTGACGCAGCAGGAAATCATAAAGCTTTTGAAATCGGAATACGGCGTTGAAAACTGTGACCGGCGTTCGGTCAAGGCCAACGTGTTATCGCTGGTAGATATGGGTTATGAAATTTCCATGGATGAAGGTCAGGGCTATTACCTGATGGAAAGGGATTTGGAAGACGAAGAACTGCGCTGGCTGATTGACGCGGTACTCTTTTCAAAGGCAATAACCGCAAACCAGGCGCAGCGGCTAATTAAAAAGTTGGAACGTTTCGGAACGAAGTATTTTGAACCAAAAGTGTCTCATGTGCGCACCACTCCGAATATTCCGCGGACGAAGAATACGCATGTCATGATGAATGTCAGCGTAATCAATGACGCGATTGATTTGAATAAGAAAATTTCCTTCCGTTACAACAGCTACGGCATGGATTTCAAACTTCACGACAAAGGCAGGGATTATATCGTCAATCCGTATCAGATGATTGCGGCCAACGGGTATTATTACCTGCTTTCCAACCTGGATGTGTACGATAACATTGCCTATTTCCGCATTGACAAAATTACCAATGTCCGGATTCTGGATGAAAAGGTCAAGCCCATGAAGCAGGTGAAAGGACTGGAAAACGGACTGGATCTGCCGAAGCATATAGCGGAGCATATTTATATGTTTACCGGGGCAAGCAAAACGGTGAAGCTGCGCTGCAAAAAAGAAGCTGCGGACGCGCTTGCCGACTGGTTTGGCAGGGATGTAAGGGTTCTTGCGCAGGATGATGACGGTTTTACCGTGCAGCTGACCTGTAACCTGAACGCTATGTACTACTGGGCGCTGCAGTACGGGCATCTGGTAGAGGTGCTGGAGCCGGCCGAACTGCGCGCGGAAATCAAAGAAGCCGTTGAGGAAATGGCGAAGCGGTACGCTAAGGAGACGCTGATAAAATGAGTTTGTACGATGTCCGAGGGCTTTTTGCGACTGACAAGGAAATGGCCCGAAGGCGCAGCCGTAGCTGCGTTGAGGGACATTGACGCAGTCAGTCACAAAAAGCACTGGTCAGCGTGCAGACGAATTAATCAGTGTTTCCCTAAATAACTGCAACAGAATAAACAGGTTGCGCAAATAAATACGTAAATAAAACAGATAAATATTGTTTCCACGGAACCCTGAAAGGGGTTCTTTTTTTCTGTTTATAAGGCGTACTGCCGCGACAGCCCTACGCCAGAAGCCTTTCTTCAAATGTACATTTTTTTGTCATGCTGGTCTGTTATGATGTAGTTAGAAAGGAAATTGAAATGCAATAACCAAAATTAAGAAAGGGGTCATAGCAGATGAACGTTGCATATGAATCAGGCATAACTGATTACCGAAACAAGGATGTTTTGCAGATCGGTTTTGCAAAATACAAAAAGATGGGCAGTCAGTTTGCTGAATTTGAAAAAGAGTTACAGAACGGATGGTTTCTTCTTCCTGTCGGCGATGAAACTAAAAAGGAAGAAGAAAATCTGGAAACGGCAAGATTGTTGAAAGAATTATTACTAACGCTACACTTTAAACATGTTACGCTTCTGGCTGCATATGAAAATGAAATTTTGCAAGAGGGCCCGAATCAGAATAATGATATAAGCACACTGAAAAGAATATTTGTTATGGTTCCGCATGAAAACGGTTTTACAGAAAAATTTCTTCTTGAAACTGTGAAGCTGCTTGCCGAACAATTTAAACAACGGCGTTTTTTCGTAAAGTTTTGCTCTGCAAACAAAATAAAAAAATACTGTAAAGGAACTGACTACAAATCAGATTTTACAGAAAGCGAAGATGATTTTTTCAGCCTGACAGATGTTTTAGAAAACGGGATAACAAATAAAAATTATAAATGTATCTTTAAAGGTTTTCGTACACCTTCATCATGGATTGATGCGGTGGTGATGGAGCGAAGCGGAATGCTCTGGTATTAAAACATCAGTTAAAAGAAAGGGGAAAATGAAGATGACTAATTATGAAATGTATGTGCGTGAATTATTACACGAAAACAATCCGGAAACTGGCAGCCTGCTGGAACGTGCCCGGGCTTTTCTGGAAACCAGCGAAGCCTGCGCCGACATTTTGGGAATTTTTAATTCGGAACTGGACGGCAATTATTCTGAACGGTTGGACGGGCTGAGTGAACATTTGGAAAAGAATGGTTCTCTTCGTGGCAATCTGAATACGTTTCCCTTTGGCAAACCTTCGCGGGAGACGTATCCGGAATTTGTGGGTGTATGCAAAAGGGAGAGAACGATCCGCAGCGTGTTGGATAAGGCAGAAATTCAGTGTGAAAACATGATTAAGGCCTATCCTTACCATGTCCACAAAACAATACTGATCCTGACGGATAAATGGGATGACCCGCTGTTCCGGAAGAATTATGCCGGAACGTTTATCAACTATGCGTACAAATATAATATTCTGTTTATGTTTCTGCTGGTAACGGATTTTGGCGTTTCCCGGATTCCGTTCCTTTCCTGGGACCGCAGAAAAATGTACAACCGCGGGTTTGGGGATGTTGAATGGGGCGCACGGCATACAGAAAAGGAAATGTATGAAAATCTGATGGAGAAGCTTGACAGCGGATATCTTTCTTATGTGGAAGAATATCGTAACGGAGACAATCATGGTCACAGTATAGGCAGGTTTGAGTTTGACCTTTTGCATAAGACGTTTTATCTTAATACGTTTGATTCTGGTTCAAGTACTACGGACAGAAAGAGCGGTAAAATTCCGGCGAAAGCTGTCAAAAAGTTTTTGGAAGCCGTTTCTGATTACTGTGAGTTGCCCGAGTCCGAGTATTTTGACAAAAATAATCTGAACAAAGCTTCCGTCCTCCACACTGCAGAACTGTTCAACAAGCGTTTTTACTGGTATGCCGCGGAGGAACCGCTTTTTGAAAAGTTGGAGCAGGCGTTCCGGAATCTGCTTGCTTCGTTAAAGATGAAGAAGTGATGCGCCTCGTAACGAGGTTGCAAGGCATTGTTACTGTTCCTAAAGTTTTCTGTGTAATATCTTGTGACAGTAATAAAAAGATGATAAAATAATAATTGTCAGTGGAAGAGAGACTGATAAGCCTAAAGGTCTTCTATGATAAAAATTTAATCATAGGAGGCCTTTTATTTCCATTAATGCTTT
>JAEETM010000222.1 GCA_016290335.1 Treponema sp.
GAATACAAAATAGTTAGTTATCGCTAACATTATTTAATTTAATGGAGTATTTTATGAAAGTTTCAACAATTAATTTATTCTTTCGTAAGCTGGGAGAAGGTCAGATAAAGCACCGCAAACTTTGTCTCTTTATCCTTATTGCATGGACGCTAATCTGTATTTCCGGAATGCGTAATTTCCGTTCAGAAAGCAGCAACAGCGACTGGATTGTAAATGGCAGCGAAATTAAAGCCAATTCTGACCATTTTAAGGAAGTGTTTGGAAACGACCAGTATGTTCTTGTGCTGGTTCAGGCTGATGATGTTTTTGCACCCGATGTTCTTAATATGATTGACCGCCTTGGAGAACGCCTTGAACAGGAAGTTCCTTTTGCAGATAAGGTCACTTCGCTCACTACAGTTTCCATTCCGATTGGTGATGAAGAAGGTTTTGAAGTAAAGAGTCCTTTTGATGATGGTATTCCGATTGATGCCCGCGAACTGGCAGAAAAGAAAGCCTTTATTATGAGCCGTGAATCTATTGTAAACAATCTTGTTTCAGACAACGCTAAAGAATGCTGGATTTCCTTAAAGCTTAATCCTTTTAAAAATGAAAGCGAGGATGTTACAGCCGTAGGTCATGCCGCAGAAAAAGTCATAATGAGCGACGAGTTCAAAAGTGATAAATGGACTCTAATGCCAATTGGAAGTGCCTACACAACAGCCGAAAAAGAAGATGTTCTTACAAAGGATTTTGTTTCCAGAATTGCAATGGGTTTTGCTGTTATGCTGATTTGTCTCATCATTTTTGTTCGTTCTGTTTCCGGCGTAATCGTTCCTTTTGTTGCTACCCTCTTTGGAATTGGTACCGTTCTTGGGTTTACAGGCCTTATAAACGTTCCTGCAGATTCTGATATGATGTCACTCCCTGTTCTTTTAGGAATGGCCCTTTCAATCGGATATGCATTGCACTACATCAATGCATTCAAAATGCATTTCAGACAGACAGGAAAACGAAAGGAATCTGTAATTGAAGCTGTAGGCGAATCCGGCTGGCCGATTTTGTTCACGGTAATAACAACTGCAGTTTCGCTTCTTTCCTTCCTCTTTGCAAATATCCGCCCGATGATATGGCTTGGTGCTGTTGCTTCCTGCGTTGTAATCATGGTTTATCTTTATGTTGTAATTTTGATTCCGATTTTCCTGAGTTATGGAAAAGACAAGAAACCTGTTCTTGCAGAAACTAAAGGTGCTACCAAGGCTGACCTCGTTTTTGAAGGAATCGGTAAAAAAATTGTAAAGCGCAGTAAACTTGTTACAATTATTTCTGTCCTTGTTATTGCTCTTTGTGTACCAGGACTTCTTAAGATGGAAGTTAACATGGACTACTTAAAGTTCATGGGAAACAAGGTTCCTTTCGTTCAGCGTATTGAGAAAATCCTTGAAACAAAACTTGGAAACATTTACAGCTACGACGTTATGATTGAGTTTGATGAGGAGGATGCTTTTAAAGATCCTGAAAACATGCTGGCTCTGGACAACCTTGAAAAAGAATTAGGTAAGCTTCAGATGACAAAAATCACAAACGGAAAACCTCGTGTAAGAAGCATTACAAGACAGGTAAAGGAAATGTACCGCGTCCTCAATAGCGATGATCCGACTTATTACACAATCCCTGAAGAACAGGATATGCTTACCCAGCTTCTTTTCTTCTATGAGATTTCAAACAGCGAGGCTCTCTTTGATGAACTTTCCGAAAACTACAATGCCGCTTATGCCCATGTAGAAATCTCAGATTACAATGCAAATAAGATTGTAGAGGATATTACAGCCGCAGAAACTGCAGCCAAGAAGTTTTTCCCGACAGCTCACGTTGCAGTTGTAGGTACTGTTGCTGAAAATGCTGCTATGAACGAAACTGTTGTAAAGAGTGAACTAAAATCCTTTGGTGCTTCCTTCGTCATGATTGCCATTCTGTTGATAATTGTATTTGCAAGTCTCAGAACCGGTCTCATTGCAATGATTCCAAACATCGCTCCTGTTCTTCTGATTGGAGCTGTCATGGGCTATTTCCATATGGCT
>JAEETM010000223.1 GCA_016290335.1 Treponema sp.
TAGCCATTCTTTTACGGAAACCGTGCGTTCTTTTTCTTCTCAGATTGTTGGGCTGGAATGTACGTTTCACAGTGCTTACCTCCTTCATTCCATGGTCTTATCAATCTCTATGTAACGATTTCAATTGATAGCTGACAGAATTATACTAAAAAGCCCTCACAGTGTCAAGGATTTAACAATATTTCACAAATTTACCCCCTTTCTGCCCTGTGGATAACTTTAATTTTTTTCACATTTATGGTAAAATAAAGAGTAAATTTGTGAGAAAGGAAACGCTTCATGGAAACTTATGATTTATCGTATATCTGGGACAGGCTGACAGAAAAATTAAGCCATTCTATCAGTGAATCCAACATGGATATATATATTCGTCAGATTACCCCTGTCAGTGCGGAAAATGATGTAATCTGCTGCACTGTACCCAGCACCACCCTCTGTTCTGCCATACAGCAGAATTATTTTTCTCTTATATCGGCTCTTTTAAAAGATATTACTAAAAATGATAATATCCGTCTGGAACTAAAGGTTAAAAACCATAATGTCTTAGAAGTTCCGGCAGAACATTATAAAACAGATTCCCTCTTTAAAGATGATGAAAAAAGTTTTGAAAGTAATATTAATCCAAAACAGCGTTTTGAAACTTTTGTGGTCGGCAATTCAAACCGTTTTGCTACAGCGGCAGCCCAGGCAGTTGCCAATGACCCGGGAAATGTATATAATCCTTTATTTATTTATGGTAATTCAGGTCTCGGAAAAACCCATCTGATGCATGCCATCGGCAACGCTGTTTTAGAAGCAAACCCCAACGCAAAAGTAAAATATGTAACCAGTGAAACTTTTACCAATGATATCATCAATGCCATTCAGAATCATACAGTCAAAGACTTTCAGGAAAAGTACCGTACCATTGACTGCCTTATCATCGATGATATCCAGTTTTTGGAAAATAAGGAACGGACACAGGAAGAATTCTTCCATACGTTCAATGCGCTGAAAGAAGCTAACAAACAGATTGTTATTTCCAGTGACCGCCATCCCCAGAGTATGGATAAACTGGAAGAAAGATTACGTTCCCGCTTTGTCAACGGTCTCACGGTAGATATTCAACCACCGGACCTGGAAACCCGCATCGCCATTATACGTAAAAAAGCGGAAATCGAAAAGATAGATATGCCTAACGAAGTAATCCAGACAATCGCTGTCAGCATTGATAACAATATCCGCATGATTGAAGGCGCGTTTAACCGGATCGTAGCTTATGCGAGTATTATGCATCTTCCCATTGACATGAAAGTGACTGAAACGGTGCTGAAAGATTTTGCTACCCACAGCATACAAAATGTAACGATTGAAAAAATAATCAGCCATATTTGCAAATTTTATAATCTGCAGAACGACGATTTAATAGGAAAAAAGCGGCCAAAAAATATAGCCTTGCCCAGGCAGATTGCCATGTATCTCAGCAGAAGGATGACAGACGCTTCCCTGCCAAAAATAGGTTCATCTTTTGGCGGCAGGGATCATACCACCGTCATTCATGCATACGAAAAAATAGAAAAGATGAGAAAAGAAGACAGAAGCTTCGATAATCTTCTGCAACAGTTTGAGGAGCAGATACGCTCTATCTGATTTTTTACAATTCCACATTTGTTAAAAAAATGTATATAACCTGTTATTGAAATGTGGATAAAGGTGGGAAAGTTTTTCCGTTGTTAATACTGTTTATAAAGTTTTACACACTATGAACAGTTTATACACAGACACTGATACTGAAAAATACATATTTTCGACACTTTTCCACACAATACACAACACTTACTATTACGACTAAAAAATAAATATTAAAAATAAAAAATAAAAAAGAGAAAGGAATGTGAAAAAATGAAATTTACATGCCAGACTTCAGACCTTAATAAAGCAGTACAGTCTGTAATGCCTGCCATTGCAGCCAAACCCAGCACACCTATATTCGGAGGAATGCATATTATTGCAGACAATAATACTCTCAGACTGGAAGGAATGGATATTAATCTTTCCATGAGTAATGAAATATCGGCAG
>JAEETM010000224.1 GCA_016290335.1 Treponema sp.
TCTGCATACGAAAGTAAATTACCATAAATGCGGAGTAAATTTCAAGATTTGATGTCTCGCAGAAAGCGCGGAAAACGCAGAAGGATAGGGGCAAGCTTATTATCTCGCAGAAATAGCAGAAAACGCAGATTTTACTATCAACTTTCCACTTTCCACTACTCTAAACTTTAAACTCTAAACTATCAACTTTCAATAACCTATAACCAATAACCTATAAACTCTCAATTATAGAACATCGAAAGAAACGAAAAACACGAAAATGCAAGCTAAAGCTTGTTTTTTTTAAACACGAATTATCATGAATTAACCATGAATGGCTGGCGCGGGGTTTTATTTCTGAGAGTTATTGTTTTTACGGATTGAAAATCCTTATAATAGTTTGCGTCAGATTGCAAATCTGCCGCAACGGGTTATAATTCTGAGAGTTATTGTTTTTACGGATTGAAAATCCTTATAATAGTTTGCGTCAGATTGCAAATCTGCCGCAACGGGTGGGGGCATGTCCTTTATGGGCATGCCCTTTTTGCATCAACAACTGTCAACTGTCATTAAGGATTTGACTGCAAATATACACTTTTTTTCGAAAACTGCATAAAATTCGGTATTTTTACCTTGTCAAACTGCACAAAATGTATTAAAATTAGTATATCAAACTGCACAAAATGCGCCCTACCCACAAACACCTTTGTACTCCTTGCAACTACCCACCGTTCTTCTTTTGCCGCACATTCTTCGTTCTCGGAGCGAAGAGGTACCTCCAAATCGAGAAGAATCGATTGGATGCCTTAAGAAACAGCTAAAGATTGACATGTGATTCTGGCATAAAATACATGCTCCAACCAGGTTTGCGTACAGGTCAGAAAAACAATACAACGCCCAAAACAGGCTGTTACCACGCGTGCCCTATGGAGAAGACTATCTGCATGTAGTTTCTTGGGACGAGGGCTGAGTTTCGGGCCGTGCCTGACTCTACATCATACAGCACTGAGCCGATGGGAAGGGTATGATAGTTCTCACCTTCCTCAAGTTCTAGCTTGCCAAACAACTTTAACAAACCGGGTAAAGTGATATTATATTGCAACCTAGCACCTGCAAACCACGTGTCAGAGAACCAATACTTCATCCCCACGTTTAAATCGACTCCAAAGGAAGTCAAGATGTTCTCAATCATAGTCTCACCTTTGTCGCGGTCAGCTATGGTCTGTTCCACCCCGTTCAGCTTCAGTTTGGAATTGAAAGATGGGGCGACGTACAGACCCAGACCGACACTTACCGAAAACTCGTCATTGATACGGTGTGAAAGGAAACCCGTGCCATGTACCATCACCCGTTGCAAAAGGTAACTAACGTCGACATTCTGTTCCTGCCCATTAAGGGTGAAAGCCACTTTGCTATGGAAGGGGTTGACACTGTAATATGCCTCGAAATAGTGGCCCCATTCCAGAAACCTACCGTGCTGGGTCTCATGCCCCCAAAAAAATCCCACCTGATAACCCAAATTGTTCCGTACCATGCTGTCCGCCGAACAGCTGATAGTGGCTGCGCTGCCTTGCGGTGCCTGTGGTCTAAATTCAAGCCATTGGTGATAACCGTATGAGGTACCAACGTTAAACCCAATCTGCCGCTCGCCTTCGCCAGCGACATACACTTGTCTAAACTGTGCCGCTGCGCTCCAGCCTGCAGCAACCATCAGAAGAATAAGAATGATCTTTTTCATAGGTAAATATAGTATTTATTGTTAATTGAAGTATCAAAAAACCGCCTATCTATCAATCTATTAAACTACCGCAATATTATTCACCTCACTTTGCAAATATACACTTTTTTTCCAAAAAATGGATAAAAACGTTTCTTCCGCCACATCAATCCAAATAAATTGCAAGTAAACTCCAATATTCGACAGCATTCTTCTTATTGACAGTCCTAAATTCCAGTTACAAGTGCAACACTAAGTAGAAAAAAAGAGTACCAAAATTTGGTACTCTCAGGTAAAATGACTACTTTTGTGTTGTCAAATGAAAAGATATAATCACCTTACCAAAGAGCAA
>JAEETM010000033.1 GCA_016290335.1 Treponema sp.
TTATAGGGAATACCTGCAAAAAAGCACATTAAAAGAAAAATAGGGATGTATACACTAGCCGTTCCCATATCTGGCTGTATTAAAATCAAACCCATTGGAACAAGCAGAATAAGTGCGGAGATTATAAATCTTTTTAGAGGAAGCTCATTTGTACTGTTATCAAGGTATCTTGCAAGAAAAAGAATAAAGAAAACTTTGCCTATTTCTGAAGGCTGAATACCTAAATCGCCAATACCAATCCAGCTTTTTGCACCGTTTACATAGCGACCAAAAATTCTTGTATAAATTAAAACCAGTATTAGCGCAAGGTAAAGCCAGAGAGAAATACCTTCTGTTTTGCGGTAATCGTAAAGTGTAACTACAACCATCACCACAAGTCCGATTGAAGCCCATATTATCTGTTTTATATGCTCGTTTATAACCGAAACACCTTCCGAGTTTACGCTTGAAGAATAAATAAAGAGTATTCCCATCGTAACAAGAAGAAATACGACAAGAATCAGAAGAAAGTCAAACATGTTCAATATTTTATTTTTCATTTCCCTACTCCATTCTTGTCCTTGATTTTGTAAGATATTCAAAGCCAAGCTCTTTTATAGCTTCTGAATATGTTTGATTTGCAAATATACCCTGGATAATTATATTTGTTGCATAAGGAGCCCACCATTCCCAAACGTTGCAGGCCTCTACAATTGTAGCTACACATACCCTATCCTCAGGCGGCGCATCATAAGGAGCATAAGCAACAAGCCAGGAATGCCAGCTGTCTTTATAACCGTCAACCTCTGCAGTACCGGTTTTACATGCAATCTGAACACGTTTATTATGCATAGGATACTGCGGAGTTCCGTCTGTAACTGTATATCGTAAAGCTTCCTGTATTTCCTTCCAAACCTCGTTGTTAATTGTAGATTCGGTAAGGATTGAAGGTTTATAAGTTTCGATTACTTCATCGGTAACAGGATCGCGTACTTCCTTTAATAAATGAGGCTTATAGATTTTTCCTTCGTTGGAAACCATTGCAATCATATTTGCAAGCTGCAGCGGAGTTGCTTCCATAAAGCCCTGACCGATTGAACAGGACATTGTATCTCCACCAACCCACTTTTCGTGATATTTCTTTTCCTTCCATTCTGCAGTTGGAACAAGACCGGAAACCTGGCTCGGCAAATCAATCTGAGAGCTTTTTCCAAGTCCAAACTCTTTTGCATAAGATGCAATTTTTTCAATACCAAGATAGTCGCGTCCTATTGTCCAGTAATAAACGTCACAGGATTGAGCAAGAGCATTTTTAAGATCAAGGTAACCATGACCGCTGTGAACGTGACAATGGAATACACGGCCACCATACAGGAGTTCACCCTTACATTCAATCTTTTTATTTGAAGGAAATGCCTTTTCCTGAAGCATTGCTGCAGACATTACAATTTTAAATGTAGAAGCAGGAGGATAAGAAAGCTGCACTGCCCTGTTGATGAGCGGTTTTGAAGTATCGTTTAAAAGCTTTGCATAAAGGTTTGCAGAATCATCAGAATTAAAAATGTTTGAATCGTAATAGGGATAAGAAACCATTGCAAGAACTTCGCCGGTAGCAGGTTTTAAAACTACAGCTGCCCCTACTCTGTTTCCAAGTGCTTCTTCCACCAGCTTCTGGATATCTGAATCAATTGTAAGTACAAGATTTTTACCCATCTGTGGCGGAACAACAATAGGTGTATCAGAAATAATTCTTCCGTGAACATCTACCGTAAGCATTTCAGAACCGGACTTTCCCTGTAAAAGTGAATCATACTGCTTTTCTATACCCGTTTTTCCTACAATACTGTTTTTATTATAGCCTTTATTGTAAAGAACGGTCATTTCATCTTTGTTAATATCACCAACGTAACCAACAATATGAGAAAGAGAACCGGTGTGCAGGTAATTACGTACAGGCTTGGAAACCCAGCTTACACCAGGCAAATCATATTTATTTTCTGCAATGTTGGATATAACAGAAAACGGAACGTTTGTTTTTACCTGAATCTTATTGTAGGAGCTGCGAACAGATTTTGGTATTTTTTTATCAATGTCGTCTTTGCTTATTCCAAGATAACCTGCAAGTCTTGCAGCAACCGTATCGTATTTTCCGTTAGGAATATCACCCGGGATTACTTCTACAGCAAAGCTTTCGGTATTAATAACCATAGGGAGAACAGCATTCCTGTCGAAAATCTCTCCACGCTGTGCCGGAATTGACTTTACCTGACTTGAAATCTTTTTAGACTGAGAGCGGTAAGTTTCTCCGTTGATAATCTGCATTGAAAAAAGTCTGAAAAAATAAAAGGCAAAGGCAGCAAACAGAAAAACTATAAGAGAAATTATTTTTCCAGCTTTATTTGATTTTGAGTTCTGCTCAGGTAACATCATCAACCTCAGGCAATATTATCAACCATTTCCTTTGTGTCTTTTATTGAAAGAGTCTTTTTGAAAAAACTCAGGAACTTGAAAATTATAGGTGCAAGAAGAACGTTTGCAATAAACTCAAACAAAAACTCGTAGGAAATAAAGCCATAAATGCTGAGGCTGATTTTTGGATAAAACAGTGAAATCAAAATTAAGAGCAGCCGTTTTGCGATTGTGGCAATTCCTACTGTAAGCATTGGCATTACTACACCAGTTACGATTATTGATTCAGAAAAGAGTCCGAAAAGATAACCAATGATTACCCTGTAAAAACAGTTCATCCCAAGTGGCACACCGGTAATAAAATCCATAATCAAGCCGGAAATAAGGCCGTTTGTTTCGCCGTATAGCCTTCCGTTAAGTGTTGAAAAATAAATGCTTGCAATCAGAATTAAATCCGGAACTACAAGCAGAAAAGTTATGTTTGAAAGGATTGTGGATTCAATTATAGCGGCACAGAAAACAATCAAAGAACTCAACAATAAAGATTTAGCCATTTATCAATCTCCTTCCCTGTCTTTTCTGTCATTAAGCTCTTTCTGATTTACAACTACAATGTTTTCAAGCCGTGAAAAATCAATTATAGGAGTAAGCTCTATATTAAGAGATGAATTGTAATCTATTACAGTGATTTTAGAAATTGTACCGATTGGAATGTCGCGCATGTAATTATCATTTTCGCCAGAGGTAACTACAATATCACCATAGTGAAGCTCGTCTAAAACACGTTTACGAACATACTGCATAACAATTGGTTTGTCCTGGCTGCCCATTCCGTTTACCAGGCCCAAATCTCTTGTATTCTGGATTCTGCAGGAAACAATATTGTCCATGTTGTAAATTGGCATAACCTGGCTTGTAAAGGTTCCAACCTGAACTACCTTTCCAACAAGGCCTTCGTTTCCGTGCTGGAAGGCAACAACAGGCATATTCTTTTTAATACCGTTTACGCTTCCTTTATCGATTGTAAGATAAGAATAAGCTGAATCTAAGTTTCGGGAGATGATTCTGGCCGGAATGTTTTTTTCGTCCATTGAAACAGAAAAACCAAGCTGTTCCTTTAATCGTTCATTTTCCTTGCGGATATCTACATTAGAACGCTGCAGCTCTTCGTATTTTTCAAGCTTAATCACAAGCTCGTTATAATCCTTTCTGAGCTGACGAAGTTCTTTTACAGCACCAACTGTATTTGTAACGCCGTCAACTACATAATGAACTGCTTTTTCAACAGAAGAAACAACTGAAAAACCGATTTTTTTTACATCGAGAATAAATCCGCCTGTATGAAAACCAAGAGAAACACCAGATAAAATGATAAATCCGATTAGCAGAACTTCCGGAAATCTGATACGGAAATTGTTATGACTCTTTACCGCCATAATTTTTTACTTACTCGTTAAGATTGTCGTAAATAGCACGCTCAGAGTTCATGTTCTTGAACAATCCAAAGGCTTCGCCAGCTCCGAGTGCAACACATTCAAGCGGTTTTTCAACAAGAATTACAGGTACACCTGTTTCTTTAGAAATAAGTCTAGGAAGCTCGCGCAACATAGAACCACCACCAGTCATTACAATACCGCGTTCAATAATATCAGAAGCAAGCTCTGGAGGAGTTTCGCTGAGAACAGTCTTTATTTCTTCTACGATTCTGTTTACAGGATCTTTCAATGCTTCACGAACTTCAACGCTGTCTATTTCAAGACGTCTTGGAAGTCCTGTAATGGCATCTGTACCTTTAAGCTCCATCTTTTCAATTGTTTTTTCTGGAGCAGCATTTCCAATCTGAATCTTAAGTCTTTCTGCTGCCGGCTGACCAATAATAAGGTTGTGAACGCTTCTTACGTGCTTTACAATTGCTTCATCAAACTTATCGCCGCCGATTCTGATTGAGTGAGTTACAACCATACCGCCAAGGGAGATAACGGAAACTTCAGTTGTACCGCCGCCAATATCACAAATCATGTGTCCGGCTGGTTCATAAATAGGGATTTTTGCACCAATAGCTGCAGCAAGGGATTCTGCAATAACTTCAACTTCCTTTGCACCAGATTTAAGGGAAGCTTCAATAAGAGCTCTTCTTTCAACATCTGTTACACAGGAAGGAATACCAATTTTCATTCTGATGGATTTAAACATCTGATGGCGCGGAATGATTTTCTGGATGAAGTATTTAATCATCTTTTCCGTGCTGTCAATATCTGCAATTACACCATCTGCAAGTGGTCTGATTGCTATAATGTTTCCCGGGGTTTTATCGAGCATTCGTTTAGCTTCTGAGCCTACGGCAACAATTCTTTTTGTTCCCTTTTCAACGGCAATAACAGAAGGCTCGTCTATGACTATACCTTTATCTTTTACGTATATTAAGGTGTTACAGGTTCCTAAATCAATACCAATGTCTGTTGAAAAATTATCAAAAAATCCCATCTAAATCCTCCCAATTTTTTAATACAACAACTACCATTTTACATTTTTACAATTATATATTATATCATCATTTTTTTAAATAATAAATCAGTTATCTGATAATTTTTTTAAAGCTCCAGGATGATTTACCTGTATTTTCAGTGTTTTTCTCCACTCTGCCCTTGCCTTTATCAGATTATTCTGCTTTTCATATACAAGACCAATTCCATAATGAGCATCGGCACAATTATCGTTTACCGCTATGATTTCGTTGTAAAGCTTCATTGCGTCGTTGTACTTTTCTTTATCCAGATAAATCTGTCCTAAAAGGATTTTGCTTTTTATTACAATTTCCTGATTTTCACTGTTAGTAATTACCCTGTAAAGGTACTGTTCAGAAGCACCGTATTCCTGAAGCTTGTAATACTGTTCTGCTATTGAAAGCAGCAGTGTATCTGATTCACGGATTAAAAGAGCTTCTGTAAATGCAGAAATGCTTTCCATTGTCATACCAAGGGCGGCATAGCTTAATCCAAGGTATTCTGCTATATCATCAGCCTGATAACCATTTTCTTTTGCAAGATTAAGGTATTTTACGGCAAGGTCTGCATAGTAATAAGTTGAAATTGTGTTTTTGTAAAAATAGGCTTTTCCAAGCATGTACTGGAGCTGTGGTTTGAGTGTTTTACTTGCATCGTAAAGTGCAAGTCGCATGTTATTTATACATTCGTCAAGGTATTCCTGAGCCTGGAAGGTGTCGTTTTGTGATACTGCAAGATAAAAGCAGGCATAGCTGTAATATGTTAATGCAGTGTTGTTGTATGGATTTTCCTGAAGATAAGTTTTACCTATTTCGTAAAGGCCAAGGTAATCGTATTCGTTCCACTTTTCTTTAAGTGTGTTGATTGTGATTTTTTTACTGGAATATCTGCTGATAAAAAAATAAGAAAGGAATACAACTGCGGCTAAAGCTACTGCTATGCTCAGAGAAATCAATATATTTCTGAGTATGTGGCTCTGTTTTTTTCCGACATTAAGGTTTTGTATTTTTTCTATTTTGTTTTTTTTCATTTTGTTTCAAAAAAATAACAAACGGGACAATAAGCCGGGTTCTGTCTCTCAAACTGCGTTCTGTTCAGATTGAACAGCTTGCAGCCCGATAATAACCATCTATCCGAATTGAATGTTGCCATTCAACTCAAGCGATTTACCCGCAGTATTGCTCGGAAAAACATAACTGCTGCTTAATCTTGCTCCAAATGAGGTTTACAAGCGTCGGTCGTTACCGACCTGACCGGTAGTCTCTTACACTGCCTTTTCACCCTTACCTGTCGTAAACGGCAGGCGGTAATATTTCTGTTGCACTCTCTGTCATCTGCTGGGCTTTACAAGTAATTATGCAGCTTCCAGCGATGCCCGGTCGTTATCCGGCATTTTTTCCGAAGGAGCCCGGACTTTCTCTCATTATTAAATCTTATCATTAAGATATAACAACGCGGTTATATCCCGTTTGCTCAAAAATTATTCTTCGTCTTCTTCGTCAGCGTCTTCGTCTTCGCCGTCTTCATCATCGAGGTCTTCTTCCTCGTCTGAATCATCTGAGTACTCTGAATCTTCATCCATTTCGTCAGAATAATCGTCTTCGTATCCTTCTTTCTCTTCGTCGTCAGAATCATCAAAGTCAGAATCGTCGTCAAGATCAGCAAGACTTCCTGTTTCTTCAAATCTGAAGTAGCTTTCATCAATATCTTCATCAGCTTCTTCGTAGAACAGGATTCGGCTGCAGTATGGACAGAACATTATGTTTTCGCCTTCGCGAACTGTATTTGCAAACTGAGCTGGAAGAATCATGTGACAACCAGTACAAACACCATTCTTTACGGCAACAATACCCATTGAGTTTCTCTGGATAATTCTCTGGAACTTAAACAGAATCTCCTGATCCAAATCTGGTACTATTTCGCTTTCTTTTGCTTTAATGTCTGTAAGCTCTTTGTTATATGTATCAAGCTCTTTATTCAAGGAGTCTTTGTCGGCAGCCAGATCAGCTTCCTGTGAATTAATCATCTCTTCACTTGTTTTAAGTGATTCACGGATTTCTTCCTGGCTTTTTTCTTCTTTCTGAAGCTCTTTACGGATTTCGTTTTCTCTGTCTGTAGCTTCTATAATCTGTTTTTCAAGAGCTTCGTATTCTCTGTGTGTAGAAATGTTATCCATTCCCTTTTCACCGCTTTCTCTTGATTTTACTGCTTCTTCCAAATCTAATTTTAATTTCAATACTTTATTCTTTACAGCTTCGTATTCTGTGTTCTTTTCAATGAACTCACGTTTCATTCTGGCAAGCAATTCTTCCTGAGATGATAAACGTTTTGGAGTTTCTTCGATTTTTGCTTCCAGTTTGTATTTTTCAACCAGAATATCCTGTAATTTCTTTAATTTTTCAAAAGTATCTGTTGTTGCCATTCATTTTTCCTTAAATAGTTTATCTATATGAATATATATTAAATGCAAAAATTAGTCTATATTACATTTCAATGTAATCACGGAGTCCATTAGCACGGCGTGGGTGGCGGAGTCGGCGCAAAGCTTTTGCCTCTATCTGACGGATTCGTTCACGGGTTACGTCAAAGTATAAGCCAACCTCTTCAAGTGTGAGTGAATAACCGTCTTCAAGACCGAAACGCATTTTAAGAACTTCCTGCTCACGCGGTGGTAAGGTTCCGAGTACTGTTCGGAGCTGTTCCTGAAGCAAGGTAAAGGCTGTCTGTGTTGCAGGATTTTCAACTTCCTTGTCTTCAATGAAGTCTCCGAGCAATGAGTCTTCTTCCTCGCCGATTGGTGTTTCAAGAGAAATTGGTTCACGGGCAACGTTCTTTACGGTTTTTACCCTGCTGATTGGCCAGCCAAGCTGCTGTGCAATTTCTTCATCTGTCGGTTCACGTCCAAGCTTCTGCATAAGCTGACGGCTTTCGCGTACAACCTTGTTTATCTGCTCAATCATATGAACAGGAACACGAATTGTTCTTGCCTGGTCAGAAATTGAACGTGTAATTGCCTGACGAATCCACCAGGTTGCGTATGTAGAAAACTTAAAGCCCTTGCGGTATTCAAACTTTTCTACGGCTTTTATAAGACCAATATTTCCTTCCTGTACAAGATCAAAGAAATGAAGTCCGCGGTTTGTATATTTTTTTGCTATAGAAACTACAAGACGGAGGTTTGCATTTATAAGTCTGTTTTTTGCATTTTCCATCTTGATTCGGCCGGATTCAATAGCCTTTGCCATTTTCATAATATCTTCTACACTGTTTTCAAACTCAAACTCAAGCTTGTGAAGCTTACGGTCAATTTTCTGAATCTGTGTATAAATATCCCTTATTTCATCGGCAGTCATGTTAAGCTCCTGTTCAAGTTTAACTGCCTGTGATTTAATTGAGATTTTTCTTCCAAGACTGCGAAGTTCAGAAGCATTAGAAATGCGGAGCTCCTTCATCTTCTTTTCCTGCTTCTGATGATACTCATCAATCTTCTGTGTTGCATCGCGGTATTTCTGAGTAAACTTATCAAGCTCTTCTGTCTGAATGTCTACCTTTCGTAATTCAGGCAGGATTTTTGCACGAAGCTCTACAAGCTGTGGATTTTCAAAAATAAGGCTTGTCTGCTCTGCTTCGAAAAGCTGCTTTTTAAGTGCCATGTACTGCTTCATTTCTGCAAGTACCGGTTTTATGTGTTCACCATATGCACTCTTAAGCCTTCTTTTATCAGCCATTTCTTCATTTATTTCTTTACGTGTTTTTCCTGCTTCGTGGATATCTATTCTTGTAAAGGCTTTTAATGCTATTGAATAAAATTCTGGAATCATAATTCCTGAGTTTTTAATAACATCTTTAATGATGTTGTTGCCTTCTTCCATTGTTTTTGAAAGCTCAACTTCCTGGTCAGCAGTAAGAAGGTTTTCCTTTCCAATATCACGGAGATAAAGTCGGATTGGGTCGTCAACGCTTGAATCCTTATCGCTGTTTACGAGACGGCTTTTTGAAGAAGCAAGCTTTTCTGCATTTTCAATTTCTTCAACTTCTGAATCCTTCTGAACAAGGTCATCATCATCATCCTGTTCAAGAATAATATCATCTTCGTCATCATCAACACCCACATCATCATCAGAAACTTCATCCGGGTCAGGACCTTCTTCCTTATCCGGAATTAAATCTGTTTCAATAATCTGAATGCCTTCCTGTTCAAGGATTTTCAGTACGTTTTCCATTTCAGGAGAATTAACATAATCCTGGCCTAAAATGTCTGCTGCATCATCGAATGTAATAAACGGTTTGTTTTTAGCAAAATCAAGAAGTCTCTTTACAGCTTCGTTATTGCTGATTTCTTCCATATCTCTCATTTCACCCTATTTTGATAATGATTGTATCTGTTTGTCTAATTCAACCTTAAGCTCAAGAAGCTTGTTAAGTTGAATTTTGTCATCTTCTGTAACAACAATATATTCCCGAATTTTTTTTGTAAGGTTATTTCTCTGTTCTTCTATCTGATTTTTCTTTATGAATTTTATAGTGTCCTCAATTATGGCACTCACATTATCATCTCTATAAGCTCCATCAGAAATAACACCTGTTATAACCTGAGTTAAAGCAGGATCATCACAACTCGAAAGTATATCTGGTATAGAAAATGCCTGTCTTTCCAGACAGTTTTCCAGTAATCTGAATAATCGTTTTGCATCGGGGTTTTTAAAATCATTCTCATTAAGCTTTGAACGCAGGATCTTAAACTGATCAGGATAGGCTACTGCGGCAATTACTCCCCTTAATTCTGCATTAAGTGTAATCTGCGCATTTTTTGTTTCTTGTCTGTTATTTGGCCGGATTGTCGATACACGTTCACGGGCTTGTTGTCTGTTCAAAAAATCCCTTTTTACAGCCTCCGGTTTCAGATTGAATGCCTGTCCCAGCTGGTCCAGACAGGAATCTTTTTGAATATCTGACTGAAGAGCATCTATGTAGTCAAAAAACTCAAGCGCAGCCTTTGTTTTACCCTCAGGCGTATCAACAGGATACTTTTCGCCTAGCTTATTCAAAAGATAGTCGCTATCTAATATAGCACTGTTTACCTGTGCCGTCAAGTTTTCTTTTCCAAAATTAAGCATAATTTCTGCGGGGTCTTTTCCACCCTTTAATTGAATAACCTTTACAGAAATGTCTTTCCGGCGGCACATCATAATTGCTTTAAGAGTAGCATTCTGCCCCGCTCCATCTGAATCAAAAGACAAAAGAACAGTGTCTACAAAATTGTGGATAAGATTTATCTGTTCGTCTGTAAGGGCTGTTCCACAGGTTGCAACTGCATAGTCAATTCCGCACTGATGGTATGCAATGCAGTCCATAAAGCCTTCACAGAAAATTACTTTTTTATTTGTTCTGATTGATTGTTTTGCAAAGTTAAAGGCAAAAAAGGTTTCTCGTTTTTTATAATGGGCAAGCTCCGGTGAGTTCAGGTATTTTCTGTCATCATCTCCCTGAGGATGAAGGATTCTGCCACCAAATGCCACGACTTTACCATTGCGGTTGAAAATCGGGAACATAAGCCTATCTGAAAAAAAAGATATATCAGGATAATTTTTGCTGAAAAGCCCTGAATCCCGTAAAAACTCATCACTGAAGTTTTTCTTTCTTAAAAAGCCTTTAAGCCATTTTCTGTCGGCAGGAGCATAACCTATTTTAAACTTTTCCAGGGTCTCTTGTGTGAGCCCTCGTTTTGTTATGTAGTCAAGCGCAAACTTTCCCTGCTCTGTTTCCATCAAAAAATAATGAAACATTGAGGCAGTCCGTTCATAAAGCTCTATGTATTCTTCGTTTTTGTTGTCTTTTTTTACAATTTCTGGAGCAGGACCGTCTTCATAACGAATTGGAATGGCAAACTTTTTTGCAAGGGTTTCAATAGCTTCTACGTAAGTTGACTTTTCCATCTCCATTACAAACTTAATTATATCTCCGCTTGCATGGCAGCCAAAACAGTAATAAAACTTTTTATCATTATCAACATGGAAAGAACCTGTTTTTTCGCTATGGAAAGGACAGCAGCCCCACCAGTCATTTCCGCTTTTTCTGGTGAGTTTAGTATATTCTCCTACGACAGATACTATGTCTGCATTGTTGCGAATTGAGGTAATTGTATCTTGAGATATTCTTCCAGCCATCTTTATCCTGTTTTATACGAATTATTTTTTTAAATAAAGATTATGACTCAGTTTATGCTCATCAAAGGTTGATGTAAATACGTGCCTGCCTTCTTCCGGGTCTACAATCTGGAAGAAGTAATACTTTGTTTTTGCAGGATTAGCCGCAGCATTCAGCGAAATTAAGCCCGGATTTGAAATTGGTGTTGGCGGTAAACCTGCATAAAGATATGTGTTATATGGGCTGTCAATTCTGGTGTCTTCAATCAAAATCCTGTCCGGATGAGGACGGCCAAGCACTTCTGTAAGAATGTATTCAATTGTTGCGCATGAATAAAGCCCGATGTTGTACTTTAATCTGTTTACAAAAACACTGGAAATAAGAGGTGCTTCATCCGGGATCCTGTACTCACGCTCAACAATCGAAGCAAGCTTTACTTTTTCATAAAGCTGTTCAGGAGTAAGGCCTGTGAGACTTTCAATTGAAGCAACCTTTTCGTAAAAGTTGCCCACCATCATCTCAATAACATCAGCAGCCGACATTCCCGGATTCAAAAAGTAAGTATCCGGAAACAAAAAGCCTTCAAGCGAAGTACCCGAAATGTTATATTTTTTTACGATTTCACCATCATAACAGAGCTTTCTGAACTCATTCAAAGAACAGATTCCGTTTTCTTCCAGCAGCTCACCGATTTTTGAAATTGTAAGCCCTTCCGGTATAACAACCTTTATGTATTCCTGCCTGCCCGATGATAATGCCTCTACAATTTCAACATAATTCATCGCCGGAGTCAGATAATAAATACCGCTTTTCAATTCAATCGGCTGAGTAACCTGCCTGCCCGGAAAAAAATAATCAAACAGAACAGGATAATGAATAAAAAGATAAAAGAACCTTGAATCGCGGATTATGTAATTCTTTTCAAGTATTTCCGAGATTTTGAAAACTGAAGTTCCCATTGAAATCTCAATCTTTGTTTTCTCAACCTGCTCTTCAGATGCTGCCTGACTTGAAGTATACAAAGGCTTTATCTGTGCTTTTGTGTAAAAATATGCCGAAAGAATAAAAACAGCTGCAAAAACAACAAGCGAAACAAATATCGTTATTATGATTTTTGCAGGGTTTTTCTTTACCGGTCTGGTTTTAGCGTTAGCTGTTTCGTCCTGATTACTCATGAATAAAAGTTCCTTACCTCTTCCAGCGAAAGGCAATTATAAACCGAAGTTTCAAGAGCCTTATAAAACTGTTCAATTCCTTCCGGTAATTCTGCCTGATGGTCTCTCAAATATTTTGCAAGAACGGCAATTTCTTTTGAATTGAAATTATATGTGAGTTTAAATCCATCTGGTTCTTTTGGAACTGCTGCGTTTAGTTCGTCTGAAGGAATCATAAGGTTATCTCTAAATCCTCTTTTGCAATGCTGATTGAAATATCTGAATGATGAATATACTGAGCATACCATCTTGCTGCATTTAAGATTGAGTTGATTTTCTTGTCATCATAAGCCGGTTCATGATGGAACAGGAAAATCTTTTTAATATTCCAGTTTATTGCAAAATCTACTGCGTAACAGAAAGCTGAGTGTCCCCAGTTCTTTTTTCTGTATGCTTCATCTACTGTATACTGAGAATCTATTACAATGCAGTCTGCATCCTTGAAAACGGCTTCACTTTCCGGTGTTTTCTTAAAATCCTTTGCCCGAAGTTCAATGTCTGTTGCATATACAAACTTTTTGTTACCTTCGCAAACTGCATAGCTGTAGGAATCGCCTGGATGCGACATTTTGCACGTTGTAATCTGATTTTTTCCAATATTGATTGGTTCGCCTGGAATCATCTTGTGGAAAACAATATTTTTTGTAAAGCTTTCCAGTGTTACAGGTGAATAAGGAACCTTCATCTGGTCAGAAAGATACTGTTTTGTATTGTCAAACGGAGAGAAAATATCAAACTTTGCTTTCGGGTCGTAAGCCGGTTCAAAATAAGGCAAGCCCTGTATATGGTCCCAGTGAAAATGCGAAAGGAAAAGGTTGTAATGCTTGTCCTGTGGTAAATTGCCAGATTTTCCCATAACGCGCAAGCCTGAACCTGCATCAAAAACAAACTCATTACCTTCTGATTTTATTTCAACGCAGGCTGTATTTCCACCTGTTGTTCCACAAATCCATGACGGAAGACTTGCAACAAACTTTGCCCTTGAATCTGGTGATTTTATGTCTTCTTCTGTAATTCGCTGGACTACAGCCATTATTTTTGACTGAACCTGCTGCGGTGTTAATGGAGTTGGCAGAGAGCCTCGGACTCCCCAAAAATGTACTTGCAAATTATTTCCCCTCGCGAGTTTTTTTGAAATGATTATTTTATAATAATAATTCCGTGCAATAATTTTACTAATAGCTAAATCTTTTGTCTAGCTTTTTAAAATAAAAAAAGCCGGATTCAAATCCAGCTCTGAAAACTTCTGATAATGGGGAGTATAGGACTCGAACCTATGAACTCAAAAGAGGAGGGATTTACAGTCCCTTGCAATTGCCGCTATGCGAACTCCCCATAAAAAAAAAGCTGCCTGTAGGATTTGGACCCACGACCCCGAGATTACAAATCACGTGCTCTACCAGCTGAGCTAAGGCAGCATTTAATTGGGTGTCCTGCAATGTTGCAGAACGTGTTTTAATATAAATGGATTTTATATTTTAGTCAATACCGCAAGCTTACTTTTTATGAACTTTTTTGCAATTCCTTAAAAATACTCTGCTATTTTTTTAATAATGCTTCAAAAAACACCAGATATTTTTCTTTTACTACATGATTCCACATATAATTTTTGTGAACATAAACCGCTGCATCCTTAATCATCCTTTCAATAATCTTAGGATTGCAGTTTTTTATTGCAGTAACTTCACTCAATTTTGCTACAAGGGAACCACAGTTGTTTACTTCATACAGGAAGCCTGTTTTTCCGTCTATGATTTTATTAAGACCTCCAGTTCTGTGTGCAACCGGAATTGTTCCGTAAATCTGAGCAATAAAATCTTCAAGTCCGCACGGTTCAAAAAAGCTTGGCAGTACAATAAAATCGCCGGCAACAGTTGTAAGTCTTGCAATTTCCTTGTTATAACCATTGAGGAAAACAAGCTTTCCCTTGTATTCTTCGGCAAGAAGCTTAAATACTTCTTCCAGTGCTAGCTCACCCTGCCCTGTTATTATAAAGCGCACGTTATCAAAATTACCCAAGATATAAGGAACTGCCTCAATCAATACCGACAACCCCTTCTGTGTTGTCAGCCGTCCGTGGTAGGAAATGTACACGCACTTCTCACCTCCCTCAATAGAACCGTACTGACTTATACCTTCAAGCCTGCACCCTGAATCAAGCATTTCTAAAAGTGATTCTCTGCACTGATATTTTCCGTCCAATATATTTTTTTCAGGGTTAAATGCATATGGCAGCTTGGAAATCTCTGTGTTTTCAGGATTATATCTTTCGTAATCAATACCGTTTGTAATTCCGGTAACCTTTATTTTCCGCTCAGCAAATACTGCCGACAATCCTTCTGTTGCATCTGCAAGCTCCGGGTTTACAAGCTCTTCGGCATACTGTTCGGAAACAGTTGTAAGTGCTGCTCCTGCATTATACGCAAGTAAAAACGGCTCAACCCTGCCAAAAACTGTGGCATTCAAAAGCTCTTCGTCTCCAAGCTCTGTATAGTACCTGGCTTCATTCATATCTGAATAATTATGATGATAAGCAGGCCCCGCATTATGAATTGTTACAACAGTTTTTGCTTCCGGCAGCAGGTTGTGGTTTTTAAGAAAAACTGGAATAAGCGAAGTTGAAGCATCCTGGCAGTGAACAATATTCGGTTTGTCTGCTTTTTCAACATACCTGCAGTATTCGGCTACACCTTTTGCAAAAAGTGAATCCATAAAAAGGGTGTCTTTGTGACCGGTACCCTTTACATTTTCTGGATTATTTTTCTGTTCGTTTTGTGTATAGGTGTAAACATCTTCTTTTTGAGAAAACGACGGGTGATTTATAAATACGATTGAAAAATCACCGTCAATGCATTTTCCTGTAGAATAGCTTACTTTTTCTTCTTTTCCGCAGTGATGAATAATTACATTTTTAATTGCATTTTTCTTTAAATCTTTGATAAGTTCATACGAAGTGCATTTGTAAACCGGCATAAAAAGCGTAACATCATTGCCAAGCTCGGAAAACTCCTTGCACAGCGAAAAAGTCACATTTTTTACACCGCCCGCCTCTGCAATTCCGGCACACTCCATACTGCAAATCCAAAGTTTCAACTTCTTCATAATACGCTCACAAAATTATCGGAGTCAGTCCGATATAGACTTTTGATAATCAGGCCGAAGTTTTTCTGCACCATTCAGGTAAATGTTTTGTTTTTCAAGTGATTTTTTCATATAAGTAGTGATCATCACTCTTATTACATTAGTCAAACCACCTTCAATTTCCGGCTCCACGCTGCAAAACAAGGCAACCTTTGAAACATCTATACAGGCTTTGTATTCTGTATTTCCTTTACGTAAGGCGGCAGCAGGATTAAGCTTTGTAATTTCTTTTGTAACTGTAAATTGAATTGAAACAAGGTCTTCTGCTTTGAGCCTGTTTTTTTCGAAAATAGCGTTACACATAGCGCAAACGTTTTTTGTTATATCTTCCGGGGTGTTTTCGCAGCAGACGGCACCTCGAATAGCAGCAAGTTTTTTCATATTTTGTTTCCCCTATATTCCATCATAAAGACTTCCTTCAGTTGTTTCATTCTCTGCAGAATCTTCACCGTATAAGCTGCTTCCAGATGAAGAAGCTGATGAACTGGATGATTTTGTTGACGGACTGTAGCTTTCGAAGGATGGAATCATATTTTTCTGCTTGTTGTAAAGGTTGTAGTTTGGAAGCTTAAAGTCTGTGAGGGCAAAGATTGTAACGTCAATTTCCGGGAAATCCCTGTAGGAAGCAATGGCAGAAATAAGTTCGTCGCGTTTAACAGACTGTGGATTGAATGAAGAATCGGCCATTGATCGGCGTAAATAATAATCAGCGGCCATTTGTGCTATGGAATCGGCAACATTTGAAAGATAGGCGTGTAAATCTTCATCATCAGAAATGTAATTGTCCTGGAGTAAACTGACAATTGCTTCCGGTGTAAATGAAAGTGAAATTGAAAAATTAAAGTAATAATTCATATAATCGCTGTAGTTTCCGTTCAAATCATAAGACTGGAAATTACCGCTTATTTTAGTTGTTTTATTAACAGGCTTGCTTTCAAAAACATTAAGCTTTGCATTTGTAGGAATAAGAAAATCCCAGGACCACGAAAACTCACCCGGAACTACTGCCTTTTGCCTTACGCCGCCTATTTTTGACTGAATTATACCGAAAGTGCCCGGTTTTATTCTTATTTGTGTCCATCCTAAGTAAAAAACAAAGCCAGCTGCAATCAAAAGCAGAAAAAACGCGATTTTACTCTTCATATACTGTATTCCACCCGAAAATTATATTATAGTCACAATAATTATATATCATACTATATCAATATAAAACTAAGTGCTTCAAGTGAAAGATAATAAAAAAAAATTAAAAGATTTTATAAACACGAATACTCTCTCCTTTTTGAACAAGCTGATTAAGAATGCTGTCTGGATTTTTTTTGTATTTGATCTTTTAATCTTTCTTTTTTACATAATCGGGAATTATTACAGCTATACAGACAGAACTCTTATCCTTATCCTGCGGATTATGTCCTGGACTTCGGTAATGCTTGTAATTATTTCTGTTGTTGGATTTTTTGAGAATATAGTTTATATTTTCTTTGACAAAAAAGTTTTCCTGAGGATTATTTCAATTTTGTTTGTGATAATTTCCTTTGCCGTAGGGCTTCTGCTTATTTTTTATTCAACTGCACTGCTCCATCTGGCTCTTGGAATAAACTGATTTTTGTCAGGGATTCTGTTACAGATGTTTTTTAATCGCCGCTTACAAAAAATTACAATTCCTTCTGAATTAAAAAAGCTTTACTCTGTCTTTGAACAGGCAGGCTTTAAGGCTTACCTTGTAGGCGGTGCTGTACGCGATATTTTTTTAGGAAAACCTGCTTCTGACTGGGATGTTGCCACAAATGCTACTCCGCAGGATGTAATCAAAATGTTCAAGTTTGTTGTTCCTACGGGGATTGAGCATGGTACGGTTACCGTTCACTTTATGGGCCAGGAAGTAGAAGTTACAACCTTCCGAACAGAATCAGGTTATTCAGACGGACGCCACCCGGACAGCGTTAATTATGCCGCAACAATTGAAGAAGACTTAAGCCGCCGCGATTTTACAATGAATGCTATAGCTGTAAATCTTGCTGATGGTTCAATTGCAGACCCTTTTGGCGGCAGAAAAGACATAAAGGCAAAGCTTATACGAACAGTTGGTAATGCCGGCGAACGCTTTATGGAAGACGGCTTGCGTCCTATTCGTGCAATAAGATTTGCCTGTAAGTTAGGTTTTAGTATAGAAAAACAGACATATTTAGAACTTTTCAAGGAAGATATACACAAAAAAATAAGCTCAATTTCGCTTGAACGCTTTAGAGATGAGTTTGAAAAGATTCTTTCTGCTCCAAAGCCTTCCGAAGGATTAAAGCTTATGGAACAGACTGGTATTCTGGAGCTGTTTATACCGGAGCTTCTTGTATGCCGTAACTGTGTTCAGTCTGATTACCGTGCCTTCCATAAGTTTGATGTTCTTGACCATCTTTTTTATGCCTGCGACGGTGCTCCCGCTCAAAAGCTTGAAGTCCGACTTGCAGCCCTTTTTCACGATATTGGAAAGCCGGCTGCAAAAAAAATAAAAAAACAGACTGTGCTTGATGGAACAAAGAATGACGGAACTACAACAGAAATAGAAACAATCACCTTTTACAACCATGATTCAATTGGTGCTTTGATTACGGAAAAAATACTTATACGCCTCAAGTTTCCTAATGTTACGGTAAAAAATGTATGCCATCTTGTAAAGGAACATATGTTTAATTACGAAAGCAACTGGAGTGCTGCTGCTGTAAGAAGATTTTTGGTAAGGGTAAAACCTGAATATCTTGAAGATTTGTTTGATTTACGGCTTGCGGATATGTACGGAATGTATAATGAGCCGGTTGATGTTAGGTACAGCGGTGCAGTTGCTCTTTTGTTGGAACTAAAGGAAAGAATTGCAGCTGAAACAAAAAAACATAATGCCCTTTCTCTAAAAGACCTGGCTGTGAACGGAAAAGATTTAATGGATATTGGTATTCCAGCAGGAAAACAGCTTGGTATTATATTGAATGAGCTTATGGAATGTGTTTTGGAAGATCCTCAAATGAACAATAAAGAAGCGTTAATAAAAATAGCCGAGTCTCTCAAAAAAGAAAAACTCGGCATTTAAAAAACTGTCATTTAAGAGTTTGAAAAGCTATTTTTGTTCAGGTTTTGGAATACTTGTTTTTATTGCAAGCTTAAGGAAAAGCGGCATAAGAATAAAAATCAGAATATAACCTATTATCAAGCTGATTAAAAGCGAAGGTAAAAGCATTCCGCCGTAATTTATGCTTGCTCCGTGAGCAACTGCCTGTTTGTAGGCAATTGAGGTAAGCACAATCGTAATTACAGGAGTATAAATCAGGTCTGAAATCAGAGAGTTCAAAAGGTTTGCTTTTATGCTGCCCTGCTCTAATCCAAGCTTTGCATCTGCATAGTCAGTGACTTTTTTCATAGGAATTAAAAATCCTATTACAAGGCTGATTACTAAACTTATTACAAAATTAATAGCCAGCCCTGGAAAAGTAAAATGTCCTGATATAAGAAGTCCTGTGAGCGAAAGGAAAAAACTGAGGGTAATTCCCATAAAAAGGCTCATTTTCATCCCGATTTTTCTTCCGATTTTTTCGTCCATTGGTTTCTCCTTTTCGTTTTGGATTTGCTATATGCGCGCTCGATAAATCTCGCGAGCGGTTTTAAGGATAACGCTAAAAAATAGTCCCGATGGACTATTTTTTTTAACGCGTTCTCTATATGAGCATATTCATCACATCCCGTACTTCTTCCAGTGTTTTAATACCGATTTCGCGGGCGCGTTCGGCACCGGTCAAAAGTACCTTGCGGATATATTCCGGATCGGCTTCGAGTCTTGCACGTTCTGCGCGTAACGGACGGAGTTTTTCGTTCATTGCTTCTGTAAGCTGAGCTTTAAGCATTCCGCCTCCGCCATCACCGATTCTTGCAGCAACTGCTTCCGGAGTTTCGCCTGTACAGAGAGAAATCAACATAAGAAGGTTTGCAACTTCCGGTCTGTTTACAGGATCGTAAGTTATGTTTCGGTCCTGGTCAGTTTTAGCTTTTTTAATAAGCTTTGCAGTTTCATCTTCTGTAGCAGAAAGCATGATTGCATTTCCGCGGGATTTAGACATTTTCTGGCTTCCGTCAAGACCAAGAATCATTGGAGTTTTAGAAAGAAGTGCCTGTGGCTCAGGGAAAACGGGTTCTTTTCCTGCATCAAGACAGAACTTTTTGTTAAAGCGGCTTGCAATTGTACGTGTCATTTCAAGATGTGGAAGCTGGTCTTTTCCAACAGGAACTACATTTCCCTTACAGAAAAGAATGTCGCATGCCTGATGTACTGGATAAGTATACATTCCGGCATTTACGTTCTTAAGTCCTGCACTTTCAATTTCTTCTTTCACAGTTGGATTTCGGCTTAATTCAGCATTAGAAACAAGCGTAAGGAAAGGAATCATAAGCTGGTTACATTCAGGTACATAGCTGTGCGGATAAATGATTACATCCTGCTTTTCTGGGTTGATTCCTGCTGCAAGATAGTCTATTACAAGCTGTTTTGTATTCTGGCTGATTTCCTGATAAGCATCGTGGTCTGTAAGAACCTGATAGTCTGCAATAAGAATCATTGTAGGAACGCCCATATTTGCAAGGCGTACACGGTTCTGGAGCGAACCAAAATAATGTCCTATGTGAAGGCGTCCTGTAGGTCTGTCGCCGGTAAGAACGCGGTATTTCTTAGGATTTTTTGTTAAATCCTCTTCGATTTTCTTGCTTCGTTCAAGTGCAGCTTCAAAGCTTTTATTTATATCAGTGTACTGAATCTCATCACTCATTTTTGTATCTCCTGATTTTAATTTGTAGCATAATAACATAAAATGAATTATAATAAAAGTGAAAAGAGCGAAAGAGTATACTTTTTTGTAACTATAATTTGTAATGCTTTCGCTTGCAGTTTTGTAGAACAAAACTGCACAATTATTGGGACCTAACAAAATGACTGCAATTGAAGTTTTTCAGGACTGGCTTGACGATTATTTAAACTTTGAACATAACCCTAAAAAAGATATTTTCTGGCTCGATACAATAGATTATTTATGCAAACGCTTTGATAATCCTCAGGATTTTGCACCCTGCATTCATGTAGCCGGCACAAAAGGTAAAGGTTCTGTTTCCAAAATGATTGCCTGTATTCTTGAAGAAGCCGGTTATAATGTCGGACTTTATTCATCTCCTCATATTATAGATTTCCGTGAGCGTATCTGCAAACCGAATGACTTTTTTCCTGAAAAAATCTATGAAGAAGCAATAAAAGAAATGGTTCCAAACATAGAGGCTATAATCCCGGAAATGCTTCCTGCAGAACGTCCAATTACCTGGTTTGAGCTTGTTACCCTTTTTGCCTTTCTCTGCTTCCGTAAAGCTAAGGTTGACTGGTCTGTTTATGAAGTAGGATTAGGTGGACGGCTTGATGCTACAAATGTATTGCGGCCAAAGCTGTGCTGCATCACTCCGATTGAACTTGAGCATACAGAGTTTCTTGGAAATACACTTGAAAAAATTGCTGCGGAAAAAGCTGGAATCATAAAAAACTGTACTCCTGTTGTAGTTGCAAGGCAGCAGACTGATTCTGTAAAAATTGTCTTCAGGGAAAAAGCTTTTACAAAACATGCGCCGTGTTATTTTGTTGAAGATGTAATCAAAAAAGCAACATATTCACTTAATGAAAGAACTAAAAAAATGAAAATCGTTATGGAAAGCGATATTTTTAATCGTCCTGTAACGGCAGAATTAAGTCTTCTTGGAAAAATGCAGGCCCAGAATGCGGCACTTGCGGCTATTGCTGTACGAAAGGTTCTTCCAAATCTTGATGAATCAATTATAGAAAGAGGTCTTGCTAAGGCAAAGCTTCCGGGGCGATTTGAAATTGTAAACAAAGTAAAGAATTACGAAGGAATATATCAGCTTATTCTTGATGGTGCACACACCTGCAGAAGTATAAATCTTACGCTTGATACCATGAACAAGCTTTATTACAACAAAAAAGCAATCCTTCTTTTTGCGTGTGCTGCAGATAAAGACATCAAGGATATTTCAAAACTGTTCAAATACAGGTTCGAACATATTTTTGTTACAAAGCCGGGTGATAAAAAACAGTCGAATATTGCGGCAGAAATAGAAGCCTTTACAAATGCAGAAGTAAGCTTTACTGCTGATGCAAATTACAAAAAGATGATTCAGCTTGCCTTTGAAAAAGCTTCAAAAGAAAATGCAATTCTGCTGGTTACGGGCTCTTTCTATCTGCTTGCAGAAGTAAAGAAGTTCCTTCTTACTCACTAATAGCGAAGGCTTCTACTTGTTTATAATTGAAAACCCTTTCTGCCTTCGCTGGCAGTTTTGCTTTTTGCAAAACTGCCCATTTTTACTTAATTACTCTCTGCACGCGTTTGCTGAGGGATGTCAAAACCTCGTAGGAAATTGTATGTCCGATTCTGGCTAAGTCGTCGGCGGTGTTGAGAGCGCCGCTTTGTTTCGGGCCGAAAATCAGAACTTTATCCCAGAGGCGTACATCTTTATTGTCTTTTCCAATATTGACCATACACTGGTCCATACAGATGCGGCCGCAAACCGGATAGTTTTTGCCGTTTATTGTTACCGTGAGACCCGGAGAAAAACGGCGGAGTAAACCATCAGCATAACCTACAGGAAGAATTGCTATATCAGTATCTTCCCCGCAAACATAAGTTCGGCCATAAGAAATTGATTTACCTTTATTAAAGCGGCGGATTGCAACAACCTTTGTTTCGAATGAAAGAACAGGTTTTATATCAAGCTTTTTGCCGCGTGAATTAAGATATTTTTCTGTAATTTCATCAGGATAATAGCCGTAAGTAATAATTCCGGGGCGCACCATATCAAAATAAAGCTCTTCATCATTTAAAAGAGCGGCACTGCTTCCACAGGAACAGATACCGGGATTTATTCCTTTGCTTCGAACATTTTCAACTGCTGCCTTAAAAGCTTTTCCCTGTTCTTTAGTAAAAACAACGTTATCTTCTTCCAGACTGTCCGAAACTGCAAGATGAGTACACATTCCGCTAAGCTTAAGGTTCTTTGACTTTACAATCTGCTCTGCCTGTTCACCGGCTTCTTCAGGGTAGCACCCTATTCTTCCCATTCCGGTATCTACTGCAAGAAAAACTCCGAACTCATTCAGTTCATTATCTTCACTGTATTTATCAGCGGCTTCAATAATGGAGCTTATATATTCATTTCCAAAAACAAGCGGACTGATTCTATACTCAAACAAATCATGCATTTCAATCGGAGTACATACGCTGAGAAGCAGAATCTCTGTCATAATACCGGCATTGCGAAGTTCAATTCCTTCATCAACTGTAGCTACTGCAAGGTATTCAATACCGATTTCTTCGGCTATTCGTGCAGTAAGAACAGCATTATGGCCATAACCGTCAGCCTTTACAGCAACACAGATCTTTGTGCCAGGTTTAACGTATTTTTTTATCTGTTCAAGATTGTTCTTTAAATTATCTTTATAAATGATTGCTCTTGTGCAGCGATTCATATTCCCACCCTTAAATAAAAAATTGAATATAATTTTATAAATATATTAACGCATTCTTATTGTAAAAATCTACTATAAATAGTAACATAGAGTATTATGAAAATCGGAAAAATGTTTATCATTAACAAAGTTATTAGGTCAATTAGTGTTGTTTGTTTTTTAGCTTTTGTATCTTGTGCTTCTACTGATGCAGATTCTAAAAATTATCCTGAAGATTCAATTTCGGAGCCTGTGGTTTCGAATGATGATTCCAGTCCTGTTGATCAGGAAGTTATAGCTGAAAAGCCGGAAATTATTCCTCCTTCTCCAGAAGAGCTTTATCTTGAAAGACTAAGCGGAATCTCTCTTTCTGTAGTTTCAATCCCTGAAAAAACTCCAAAAGGTACATCTTTTTCAAGTCCGTTCGCGGTAAAAATTACAGATGGAAATGATTCTCCTGTAAAGGATGTGGTTATTGTTGCAGAATATCCGTCAATTAAAAAAGATGGTGAGCTTGTTTATACAACTACAGAGCTTACTCCAGATGATGATGGAATTGCGGCCTTTAATCCTGAAAACTGTAATTTTGCAGCAAAATCTCAGGTAAAGTTTTATCCTTCTGCAAACGGTTTTGACACAGAAGAAATAAATCAGAAAATTGCAGAGCTTACAGTTTCTGAAGACTTTTTAATTCAGTCTGACCTTGCAACAAAAGGTGCTGTTCTTTTTATCTGGGATTACAACGAGCTTAACAAACCGACAGGAAACTCTTATCAGATGATTTCTTCCCTGCAAAAGAAGAAGATTTATAATGTAGGTAATGCTCCTGTAAATGATGTTTCAGATATCGGCAGATCAAAAGAATACTTATATAAAGCAAATTATGAGATGATTGAAGATGCATTCGGTTATCTTATTTGCGGAACAATAAAGTTTACATCTCCTGTTGAAAAGAAGGGAGATGATTATGAAGCAAATCTTGAAGCAGATATTTATGCTCTTGATATGTCAAATGGAGAAGAGATTTTCAAGCTTAATGTTTCAAATACTGCAACCGGTGCAAACTGGAATAAATGTGTAAGCAAATGTAAAGAAGAATTATGCGACCGAATTGCAGAAGAACTGTCATTTGGTTTATAATTAAAAGATATTCGGAGCAAGTCCGAATATGACATATATTTAGGAATGACACATATTTAGGAGTTATAGATGTTTTATACAGATACCAGAGATGGAAATGTAAAAGTTGATTTTAAGACTGCCGTAATGGGAGGTATGAATCAGCAGACTGGAGGTTTGTATGTTCCAGTTTCTTTTCCAAAATTAGATAAAGAGCTGTTAAACAGGGAGTCGGCTCCTTCTTTCAGAGACGTTGCTTTTAATATGGCAAAGCCTTATGTTGAAGGCGAGATTCCAGATGTTGATCTGGCTGCCATTATTCAGGATGCATATCCTTTTTCACCAAAGGTTGCACCACTTGATTTTACATCTTATGTTCTGGAGCTTTTCCACGGACCAACCTGTGCTTTTAAGGATTTTGGTGCAAGGTTTATGGCACGAACAATGTCGTACTTTAACCGCAACGAATCTACCCCGCTCCACATTCTTGTTGCTACATCTGGAGATACAGGTTCTGCTGTAGGAAGTGCTTTCCACAACGTTCCGGGGCTTGATGTTACAATCCTTTATCCTGATGGAAAAATAAGTCCGCTTCAGGAAAAACAGCTTTCTACATTCACAGGTAATGTACGTGCATTAAAAGTAAAAGGGACTTTTGATGACTGTCAGAAGCTTGTAAAAACTGCCTTTACAGATACAGAGCTTCGTGGAAAATTAAGACTTTCATCAGCTAACTCAATTAACATTGCAAGACTTTTACCACAGAGCTTCTACTACATGTATGCTTCTCTTGTAGTAAAAAGCCGCTGTAAGATTGACAATAAGCTTCTGGATCCGTCTATAATTATGATTGTACCGTCTGGAAACTTTGGAAACCTTACTTCAGGTCTTATTGCACGGGAAATGGGTGCTCCAATTGCAGGTTTTGTAGCCGCAACAAATACAAACAGAACTATTCCAGACTGGATTGCTACCGGCGACTATAATGCACGCCCGTCTGTAGAAACTTATGCAAACGCAATGGATGTTGGTGCTCCAAGCAATTACGAAAGAATCAAATATATGTATTCACTCGATAAGGTACGAAATGATTTTGCTTCTTACTGGCTTGATAACGAAGGTATTATGAAGGCAATTCAGGCCTGCAACAGCAAAACAGGCTACATCATTGACCCTCATGGCGCAATCGGCTGGAAGGCATGGGAAGACATAAAATCTGGTGCTATGGCAGAGCTTATGGACGGTAACAAGAATGATTATACAAAGCCTGGTCTTACACCAAATGTTCCTCAGTGGGCAAAATCTGTTACCGACAAAAATGCAATAGGAATCATTCTGGAAACTGCTTCACCTGCAAAGTTCGGTTCAATTGTAACAGAAGCAATCGGTCGCGAACCGCCAATGCCTGCCAGACTGGAAGAAGTTCTCCGTCTACCAGACAGAGCAATTCCAATGGAAAATGATTATGAACTTTTCAAAAATTGGTTAGTTTCTAACCTTTAGTATATATTTAGTGAGGTAAATTATGAAAAAAACTATGTCTGTACTTGCTAAGATTGCATTTGGTGCATTTGTACTTGCTGCAACGGCACTTTCAATCACAGGATGTACAAAAAAAGAAGCGGCTTCTACACCGGTTGTAACAGAAACAAAGCCTGAACCAGTTCAGGAAACTGTAAAACAGGAAGAACCAGTACAGCCAGAACCTGTAAAAGAAGTACAGATGATTCCTGGTGTTATGCTTTGGGATGAAGCTTCCTTGTGGTATGAAAAGCCTGATGGAAAAATGTACTGGAAGGTTACTGTTGATTATGGAACTGCTTTTGAATGTTATCCAAAGGTTTCAGCAGACAGCACAAATGCTCTTGTAGAATCAAAGAATGCAATACGTGTAATTACTTCTACAAAAGAACAGGCAACTAAAGAGTTTACATTGATTAAGTATCAGAACGAAGACTGCTGGGCACAGACTAATATTATTGCAATCAATGCTGAACCAGCCATGATCGTAAAGGATAATACATTTATTTACAAAGCTGCTGAAATAGACAAGGTTACCAAAGATTCTCTGGCAAAGGGAACAATCGTTACTTTGTGCAAGGATGAACCGATAAACGGTTTTGTAAAGATTGCTTATGGAAAACTTTCTGGAAAAGATTATAAAATCTACGAAAATATTTATATCAAGGAAGACAAAGTAAGCAGCCTGTCTTCTGATGATACAAAGGCTTTGTCTATGATTAAGCTCATCAGAAATACAAAAGAAAAATCAATGCAGCTTGAACTTCTTGACAACACAAAGAGCCTCCAGGTTTCTGAAGATATCCAGGAAGTTCTTAATGGTTTGGAAGATGAGCTTGTAAATGGAGCTGCACCTGCTGCTGATTCTGTTTCTAAGGCTGTAAATGATGTGGTAAATACAGTTGCAGATGATTTTGAAGAACAGGCAGAAGAAATTGTAAATGTTATCAGACAGGAACCACCAAAACCTCGTGTTATTGATGATGATGCTAAATAAAATGAGATTATCGGGTCAAGCCCGATAATGATACTTGTCTGAGAATGACACAGTAAAAAAATGCCGAGGTGAATAAACATCGGCATTTTTTTTGCGTTTTTTTAGGGGCGTTGCGGGGATGTGCCCCGCTAGAAGGGGTAGCGGAAGACTGCGAAGCAGGCTGCAGCGAGGGGGAGACTTCCCCCTCCTATTAACTATCCCCTATCAACTATTCCCTAACTAATTCCTACTTCACTGCTTCGAAAATAATATCAGCAAGGAAGATAACTGCGAGAACCCAGGTTACAACTGGAATATCCTTTACTTTCTTTCCGGCACACTTAGCAATTACGTAAGCAATAATACCGAACATAATACCCTTAGAAATTGAGTATGCGAAAGGCATTGTCATAATTGTAATGAAGGCTGGGATTCCTTCTGTAGGATCTTCAAAATCAATAGCTACAACTGACTTCATCATCAGGTAGCCTACGAAAATCAATGCAGGAGCTGTAGCTGCAGATGGAATGAGGAAGAACAATGGGCTTAAGAAGAGAGACAGGAGGAAAAGAACACCTGTTACTAAAGAAGCAAGACCTGTTCTTGCACCTGCTGCAACACCAGAAGAAGATTCTACGAAAGAAGTTACTGTTGAAGTACCAAGTGCGGCACCTGCAACTGTACCAATAGCATCTGAAAGCAAAGCACCTTTTACATTAAGAACTTCGCCTTTTTCATCTTTAAGGTTACCCTGCTCTGCAACACCAAGAAGAGTTCCGATTGTATCGAACAAATCTGTAAACAGGAATGTAAAGAAGATTACAAAGAACTGTCCAAGTACGGCAAAAGAGAACTTTCCGGTTGTAGAAGAAATTACAATGCCCTTAAAATCAAAAGCAAAAAGATATGGTTTTGATGGTAAAGAGAATGGTTTGAAGCCTTCTGGAATTGTTGTAACTCCGAAAGGAATACCGATTATTGTTGTGATGATGATACCGATGAGGATAGCACCAGGAATCTTAAGTGTATAAAGTACGATTGTAATTATGAGACCAAGAATAGCTACGATTGCTGTAGCATGCTGCATGTTAAAGTTTACAAAACCGATTGTTGTTCCGGTATCTGTTGAACAAATGCCTGCGTTTACAAGTCCGATAATAGCAATAAAAAGACCTATACCAACTGCAACTGCTTTTTTCAATCCTTCAGGAATAGAGCGAATAATTGCTTCGCGTACACCACAAATTGAAAGAATGATGAAAAGCACACCTTCAATGAATACAGCGGTAAGAGCAAGCTGCCAGGTGCAGCCCATTCCAAGAACAACCGTGTAAGTAAAGAAAGCATTGAGGCCAAGTCCTGGTGCGAGTGCAACAGGAAGGTTTGCCAGGAAAGCCATAACAAGTGTTGCTATAGCTGCAGCAATAGCTGTTGCTGTAAATACAGGACCCCACTCCATTCCAGAGCCTGAAAGGATTCCAGGATTAACTGCCAGAATGTAAGCCATTGCAAGGAACGTTGTTACACCACCGATAATTTCCTTACCGACAGTTGTGTTCCTTTCACTTAGTTTAAATAATTTTTCCATAAAAAAATAACCTCCTTTTTTATGGGCAATAAAAACAGAATTAATTATACCATCATATGGGGGAAACTTAAAGAAAAATGTTGAGAGATGTTATGAATGTTATGGGGGTGTTGTGAAAAAAAATACAAAAAAAGCTGTTTGAGATATTGACATTTTTTGTGCAGTTCTATATATTATATTCATTGCTTGCGGCAGTCATATAACGGCTCATTATCTCAGCCTTCCAAGCTGATGACGAGGGTTCGACTCCCTTCTGCCGCTCTCAAGCCTCCTGAATAAGGAGGCTTTTTTATTATACAAAGGCGTATAATTAAGGGAGTCGAACCCTACGGGTTCTTCGCGCTTGATAAATCAAGCGGCGCAAAATGCTAAAATTGCGGTGCAATTTTTTAACGCATTTTGTCTTCTGCCGCTGAGTTTAAGTGAGTTAGGAAAAAAAGAGCGTTCTTATTCTGATAAATCTAAATCAGGGACAATTTGTAATACATAATCCGGGTAAGCGGTTTGCACTTCTTGGCATAGCATTGGTATAGCTTCTGCAGGTTTGATATCAAAGCTGAGGACTACATCAAAGCGGATTGATTTTGCTTTTAAATCAACATAAAAACCGTGAAGCTGCAAAGCCCAATCGTGGGAAAGAACAATTTTCTGGACTTCATTTCGGATTCGGGCGGCCTGGTCATCACTGGTATTGTATGAGTAAACTCCAACTCCGGTAAGAACAATTCCTGTCTCTTTATAAACTTTAACCTCCAGCCTGCGCGTAAGACGGTCAACTTCATCAACTGTCATTGTATCGGGCAGCTCTATGTGAACAGAAGCATAATTCTTGTTAGGGCCGTAATTGTTGATGATTAAATCGTAAGCACCGCGAACTTCGGCTTCTTCCGTTATAAGTTTTTTTATCTGCCTGCTCAAATCTGAATCCGTGCGTTTTCCAATTATATCGTCTAAGGTTTCGCAAAGCATTTCAATTCCTGATTTTATGATAAAACCGGAAATTACAACACCAACATAAGCTTCGAGCGAAAGTCCAAATACCAAAAATACAATTGCAGAAAGCAAAACAGAACCTGACAAAATTGCATCAAAAAGAGCATCCAGTCCGGAAGCCATAAGTGCACCTGAATCTACCTTTTTTCCTGTTCGTTTTACATAAAGACCAAGTACAATTTTGGCAACTATTGCTACACTCATTATCACAAGCGAAAGTATAGAATAATCGGCAGTTTCAGGATGAATGATTTTCTTTACAGATTCAACAAGCGAAGTTAAACCTGCGTACAAAACGATAGCAGCAACAATCATCGAGCTTAAATATTCAATTCTGCCATATCCCAGCGGATGTTTTTTATTCGGTGATTTTCCGGCAAGCTTTGCGCCTATTATTGTTACAACTGAAGAAAGCGCGTCGGATAAATTATTTACAGCATCAAGCGTAATTGCAATGGAATTGGAAACAAATCCCACAAAAGCCTTAAAGCCTGATAAAAAAAGATTTACTATTATTCCAAAAATACTTGTTTTGACAATAATTTTTTCTCTGTTCAAATCAGCCATTATTCAATCTCCTTAACTTCTATTTCGCCGTTCTGATTAACACTTACTTCATAAATCACAACTTTATCTGCCGGAGTCTGTTCCCATGGCCGTTTATATTCAAACTTAATCTTCGTGTTTCCAGCCTTGAGCGAATGAATTGTATACGTAAACTTGCTTGGCGCCCCTACTACACCATTTTTGCCAAGATAACGGATTTCTTCATCCACCTTTACCACAGCTACGTCCTCAATCTGATAATTCCAGGTATATCCCGTTGTAGGATTTCCACCCAATTCAATTACAGCCTTCTGCGATTTAAATGTGGCACACGAAGTACAAACCGCACCAATCATCATCATTAACATAACTACGCTCTTTATTTGATTTCCAGTATTTTTCAAACTTTTCATAACTTATATTATATCACTACAAATAAAAACAGGCACTTTTTGTTTTCCATAAAAAACTTTTTTCCTGAAACTTATTCCATAAAACAATTAAATTGTATATATTAAAAGATAATATTATTGGGAAAATTGCATATAAATATGCGTAAAATATAGGAGACTAATATGTCAGGTAAAATTACTATTATTGGTGCCGGTCAGGTAGGTTCTACAATTGCTTTTGCATTAACATTAAAGCAGCTGGCAACCGAAATTGTTATGATTGATATTGCTAAGGATCGTGCAATGGGCGAAGCAATGGATATTCGTCAGGGAACTCCTTTTGTAGGACCAGTTTCTGTTTATGATGGTGATTATGAAGATGCTAAAAACTCAAATATTGTTGTAATCACTTCTGGTGTTGCAAGAAAGCCTGGACAGTCTCGACTCGACCTTGCTCAGATTAATGTTGATATACTTAAAACAATTATCCCACAGATTACAAAGGTTGCTCCAAACGCACTTTACGTTATAGTTGCAAATCCTGTAGATATTCTTACCTACCAGTTTATTAAAACTTCTGGAATCCCTGCTAACCGTGTTTTTGGTACAGGTACTATGCTTGATACAGCAAGATTCCGTGCAAGAATTGCAGAAACTTACAAGGTAGCTCAGGAAAATATCCACGGTTACGTATTTGGCGAGCATGGTGATTCTTCCTTTGTACCTTGGTCTCTTGCAAACATCAGTTCTATTCCAGTTGACCACTATGCTGGTGCTTATAATGGAGCTAAGCTTGAAGCTTTCAATAAGGATGATGTTGAAGACTATATCAGAAAGTCAGGCGGAATCATCATTAAGGCAAAGGGATGTACAAATTACGCTATTGGTATTACAACTGCAAAACTTTGCGAAGCTTTGAATTACGAAGTTGATTCTGTTCTTACAATTTCTTCTTTGCTCGAAGGCGAATACGGAATCAGCGATGTATGTCTTTCAATTCCAGCTGTAGTTGGTAGAAACGGTATTAAAGGTCGAATTGCTGTTCCTCTGCTTGATAATGAGCTTGCAGCTCTTAGAAACAGTGCAGACGCCCTTAAGGATGTAATCAGACAGCTTAAGTTTTAGATAGATTATCGGGTCAAGCCCGATAATGACAATGTAATTGCCGCACTTGCTGCGGCAATCTTTTTATAAGAGGATATAGATTATGGAATACAAAATTGAACACGACTCAATGGGAGAAGTAAAAGTACCTGCAGATAAATACTGGGGCGCTCAGACAGAAAGAAGCCACGAAAACTTTGAAATTGGTGTAGGCATTGAAACTATGCCTCGCGAAATTACAAAAGCCTTTGGTTATCTTAAAAAGGCAGCCGCTATGGCAAACAATGAACTTAAGCCACAGAAGATGACAAAAGAAAAGCTTAAGGCAATTTCAAAAGCCTGCGACGAAGTAATTTCCGGAAAGTTGAACGATCACTTCCCTCTCGTTGTATGGCAGACAGGTTCCGGAACACAGAGCAACATGAACGCAAACGAAGTTATTGCAAACCGCGCTAACGAAATTGCTGGCAGCAAGCTCTGTCATCCAAACGACGACATCAACATGAGTCAGTCATCAAACGATACCTTCCCTACAGCACTTCACATTTCTGCAGTTTGTGCAATCGAAGATAAATTATTCCCTGCAATCGACACACTTGTTGCAACCTTCAAAAAGCTCGAAAAAGAAAACATGAAGATTGTAAAGAGCGGACGCACTCACCTTCAGGATGCAGTTCCGGTTTCTTTCGGACAGGAAATCAGCGGATGGAGAACTTCCCTTGAGCAGGACAAAAAAATGCTAGCAAGTTCACTTCCATACCTTAAGCAGCTTGCCCTTGGTGGTACTGCAGTTGGTACAGGTCTCAACGCACCAAAAGGTTTTGATAAAAAAGTTGCAGAATGCGTAAGCCAGCTCACAGGAAAAAACTTTGTTACAGCACCCAATAAATTCCACGCCCTTACAAGCAAGGATGAACTCGTATTTGCACACGGAGCAATCAAAGCCCTCGCAGCAGACATGCTCAAAATTGCAAACGATGTTCGCTGGTTAGCAAGCGGCCCACGCGATGGCCTTGGCGAAATCCACATCCCGGAAAACGAACCTGGTTCTTCAATCATGCCGGGAAAAGTAAACCCAACCCAGTGTGAAGCCGTAACAATGGTAGCCGTTCAGGTAATGGGTAATGACGCTGCCATCGGTTTTGCAGCAAGCCAGGGCAACTTTGAATTGAACGTTTTCATGCCTGTAATTGCATATAACTTTATCCAGAGTGCCCGCCTCCTTGCAGAAGCTATGATGAGCTTTAACAAGAATTGTGCTGTTGGAATTACTGCAAATAAAGAAAAGATGCACCACAACCTGTACAATTCTCTTATGCTTGTTACAGCTTTGAATCCGTACATCGGTTATGAAAATGCTGCCAAAACAGCTCACAAGGCTTTTGATGAAAACATTTCTCTTAAAGAAGCCTGCGTTGGCTTAGGCTTCCTTACAGCTGAAAAGTTTGATGAAGTGTTCAAGCCTGAGGCTATGGCATTTCCACACAAATAAAAGCTGAACAAACTGTCATTGCCGTGTCTGGCACGGCAATCCATTTATAGAATTCTATGGAAAAAACACCACTTACTGGTCTTCTGCCACAAGAAATTGTAGAAACTCTAAATCTCCAGCAAAAGTTTCGCGGCATACAGATTTTTAAATGGATTGGAAACGGTGCAGAATCGTTCTCGCAGATGACAAATCTTAATCTTGAACTGCGCAATCAGCTTGAACAGACTGCACTGCTCCGCTCCTCATCAATCCTTCAAACCTTAAAAGACCCGGACGGTACAATCAAACTCCAGATAAAACTCTGCGACGGAAACATTGTAGAAACAGTTCTCCTTACCGACAAGGAAGGTCGTAAAACTGCGTGCGTTTCGTGCCAGGCCGGTTGTGCCATGAAGTGTGCATTCTGCCAGACTGGAACACTCGGACTTGCAAGAAATCTTACTGCCGGAGAAATTGTAGAAGAGTTTCTATTTCTGGAAAAAGAAGCCGGTAAGCTTGATAATATTGTTTTTATGGGCATGGGAGAACCTATGCAGAATCTTGAAGCCATAAGGCGGGCGGTAGAGATTTTGTGTCATAAGGATGGACGGGCGCTTTCATCAAAAAGAATAACTTTATCTACCTGCGGAATTGTAAGCGGTATTTACGAAATGGCAGATAAGGGCCCTAACCTGCGCCTTGCAGTATCCCTTACTACTGCCAACGAAGAATTACGCAAGGAACTCATGCCAGTTTCCCGTTCCCAGGCTAATAATCTTGAAAACTTAAAAAAAGCAATTAAATACTATTCAGAAAAAACAGGAAAACGTGTTACACTCGAAGCAGCCCTGCTTCATAGTAAAAATACAGATAAATCAAGTGCAGAAAACCTTATTTCCTTTGCAAAGGATTTGGATGTAAACATAAACCTTATTCCGTGGAATCCTGTAAAAAATCTCCCTTTTGAAGAACCAACCTCAGACGAAACAAAACGGTTTGTCCAGCTGCTTGAAAAAGCCGGACTTAATGTTACGTTACGTACACGCCGTGGAAGAAAAATCGGTGGTGCCTGCGGCCAGCTTGGAAAAGTTTCTCAATAATTTATAAAAAAATTGCTTGACATCACTTAAATCCATGTTATCATTATTATAGTGATAGTAACACTATCATAGTAAAATATTACCTATCAGTCATAATTTTTCTGCTACACCAAATACAAAGGATGTGTTTAATGAAAACTTATTATTCAGAAGAAACCTTTACCGCAGTTCAGAACAGCGTAATAGACACTCTGAACATATCTGAATTAACACAATCAGAAAAAAATGATGCACAAAATGCCTGGATTAACTTAGGCGGCTGGCAATCCTGGAATCCGGGTTTTGAGATTGAACCAGGAAAAAAACAGCCTTCCCTTCACTGTCATATACTAATACAGTGGAACGCTTACATTGAGTTTCCGGGTACAAAAGCCAGACCTTCCAAAAATATTGTACTCGGACAATTCTTTACATACCTTCGCTGGGATGATTTTTACCTTGTTTTTGTATCTTGTGGAAATATAAACAGCAGAAATGTTAATCAGGATAAGCCGCTTCCTCCTGTTCAATTCATTATCAACAGAAAAGAAAATACGGTTTCCATTGAGCTTTGCGATACAAACAAAAAATGGAAAAAAGGTGAACTTCAGGCAAAAATTGAAGTTTTTACAGCTTCGTCTTATTTTGAAGTACGGGATAAATTAAAAGAGATTTTCGGCAGCTCGGAAAAAGGTGGAGATTATTCCCAGCGTTTTGACCAGCTTAATTTTCTTGGCAAACGTCTTTACGGCTGGGAAAGCTGGTACAATCATTATGAAAAAATAAACGAAGAGCTTATTCTGCGCGACCTTGATTCCATTACCAAAACAGAAAACATAATCAGTCTTTGCGAAAATTACACAACAAACCAGAAAAATGTAGTTTTCCAGATTGATGACGGCTGGGAAAAGCAGCTTGGCACATGGGAAATTGACGAAAAGCTTTTTCCGCACGGGCTAAAATCAATCACAGAAAAAATTGAGCTGGCAGAGTTTGTTCCCGGCTTATGGATTGCACCGATTATTGTTGATTTAAGAAGCAAAAGCGCTAACGAACACCCAGAATGGCTTTTACGCGACAAAAACGGGCATCTTGTAAAAGCAGGCTTTAATCCACGCTGGGGAGCTGACGGAACATTTTACTGCCTTGACCTGAGCCGTCCTGATGTTCTTGAATACCTTGACAACCTTATGAACACAATCATAAATGAATGGGGCTTCCGTTATGTTAAGCTTGATTTTTTATATGCCGGAATGCACGTAGGAAATCATTATGACTGGAATCCTGCTTATGAAAGCTTTGCAAATGCAATAAAGCTCCTTACCCGCCGCAAACAGAATGATGAAGGAAAACCGGTTGCTTACCTTGGCTGCGGTACTCCGTTTGAAATGAGCTTTAATGACCTTCCTCTTTCACGAATCGGCTGCGACACTTACGAGCATTGGGAAAACAAGCTGCTCCGATTCCTCAACTGGAACGGCAGAAATGAAGCCTACCTGAACTTAAAAGACACACTTGGTCACGCTTTGTGGAATAAAATCATTTTTGTAAATGACCCGGACGTTATATTTATCCGCAAAAATAACTGTTCTCTTACTGATGATGAAAAGCGCCTGATTGCTCTTGCTGCAATTTTATTTGGTAATCAGATTATGTATTCAGATGATCCTGCTGACTGTACTTCGCCGGAAGAAATTGCACTTTCAAAAGAAATTACTGGCTTAATCAAAAAATATGATGATGAAGATTTTGGAATAAAGCAGACCGCTGCCGACAGATACAAGCTGTTTACCCGTAGTGGAAAATATGAAGGTGAGATTGATTTAGGCAGCAAGCATATTTGTGAGATTCAGGAGAAATAGCGAGAGCTTCTACTTAGAGAATACCGAAAACTTATTCGGCTCTCGCTTGCAGTTTTGCAAAGCAAAACTGCTATCACAAAATATTTAGGAGAAATGATATGGAAATCTTTAATAATAAAATCAGCCGCAGCGTAGAAAAAAAGGCAATCCGCAAACAGAAGCAGTTTATCAGAAAATACGGTGACGACAGAAACAAGAATTATTATCTTACACTCGAAGACAACGAAGTAATTACTCCAGCTTTAGGCGTCAAAATCATCAGACTTTCAAAAGAGCCTACGGATTTTTCAAAACAACTTTCAGAGCTGCCATCTAAGCCAATCATCATCGGAAATATCCGAATGGGCTTTGGTCACTACAGAATCTCAATGGCAATGGCAAGTGCTGCACAAAAGCTTGGGTTCACACCCCTGTGGCTCGACTTAAACTCAATGCCGGAAACAACCTGTACAAAAATCATCTCATATCAGAATGATTTATATTCAACCGGTTCAAGACTTTCGCAGAAAATCCCGCTGTTTAATAAGCTTGTATGGGAACCGCTTAATTACGAAGGCTTTAAAAAGCTCAGCTACAATGTTGGCGACCAGAAAAATGCAGAGCTTATGACTTCTGTTTTTAAGAATATACCAAAGGATGTCCCTCTTGTAGCAACTCACGTATGGCCAAGCCAGGCAGCAATTCATGCCGGAATGAAAAACGTAATCAATGCAATTCCTGATAACTGGCCAATGGCACTTCATCTTTCGGAAGGTGCCATTCATGCAGTACAGACATACAACACTTACTGGGGCTACAAAACACTCCATGGCTTTGACAAAAACAAAATCCTCAATCCTATGACTGACAAGGATATTGTTTATACAGGTCATTACATTGACGATGAGCTTGTTTCAAACATTGAAGCTGACTGCAAAAACCGTATTGAACGATGCAAAAACGGCAAACCAATCCGTTTTCTGCTTACAATCGGTGGAGCCGGAGCACAGGGAGATTTCTTTGCAGCAATAATCAGAACACTTATGCCGTACATTAAGAACAACAAAGCCTGTCTTTACATCAACTGCGGTGATTATGAAAACGTCTGGCACAAGCTTAAAGCTGATATTCCGGAGCTTTCTGAAGCTGAAACTCATTTTAATGACTGGAACGAAGAAAAGCTCTTTGCGGAAAAAGCTGTTTCAAATCTTTCTGGCGAAGAAGGCACTGGTATTCACGCTTTCTGCAACAAGGATATTTTTGCAGCAGTTTATATTACTAATCTTCTTATGCGTGCCTGTGATGTACTTGTTACAAAACCAAGTGAGCTTGCCTTCTATCCGGTGCCAAAGCTTTTTATAAGACGCGTTGGCGGTCACGAAATGTGGGGAGCAATTCATTCTGCAGAAATTGGCGACGGTACACAGGAATGTGAAACAGTTGCCTTTGCAAGCGAAATGATTAAACAGCTTATAGAAAATCCAAAAGAAATTGAAAAAATGTGCAGCAACATCATAAAAAATAAACAGCTGGAGATTTACGACGGCGCGTATAAGGTAGTGAGATTATCAGAGCATGTCTGAAAATGACAAAACATAAGCAAGAACAAATTATAAGGAGCCATTATGACACCAAAAGAAAAATACAAGGAAGAAAAAGACAACCTTAAAAACAGCAGAATATCACGGATTCTGGAGAGTGCCTTTGAACTTTTTGCAGAAAAAGGTATAGACAATGTTACAATGACTGATATTGCTACAAAAGCTGAAATTGGAGTTGCTTCGCTTTACCGATATTTTGAAACAAAAGAAGAAATTGCTGTTCAAACTTCAATCTGGGCCTGGGAAAGACAGAAATCATTTATTTTACCTCAACTTTTAACAGACAACTTTAATAATGCAACAGGAATTAACCAGCTTTCAATCATTTTTTCAATGTTTATCAAGCTGTACGAAAATCAGGTTAAGTTTTTGCGTTATATCTACTTTTTTGATTCGTATGCAGTTCGCATTAAAATGGAAAAAGAAAGGCTGCTGGATTATGAAAAAACAATTGAATCTACTAAAAATGTTATTGCGGCTTCAATTTCCAAAGGAATTGAAGATAAATCTATAAAATCAAAGTATAAAGAGTCTCAAGATGTATTATATTTTACACTAATGCACACACTTTTTGCCTCTGCTCAGAAGCTTAGCTTAAGTGGAGACATGCTTTTGATGGATGAACTTGTTAGTGGTAAACAGGAACTTGAATTATTAAGTACATTGTTACTTGATGCACTCAAGGTCAATTAAAATCAGGAGGAAATATGAAAAGCTTAACAAAAGGAAAAATGTGGTGTTATGCCATAGGACAATTGGGCTGGTCAATCATCTCAGGGCTTATTGGTTCCTGGCTTGTGTATTTTTACCAGCCAAGTGCAGAAGCAATAAATGATGGAATGATTTCTCTTGTTCCACAGGGCCGCGTAGTATTAGGTATACTCACTTTAATTGGACTTGTAACAGCCATTGGACGAGTTTTTGATGCCGTCACAGATCCTCTTATAGGAAACTGGTCAGACAGCTTAAATCATAAACTTGGACGAAGAATTCCATTTATGAGATGGTCTGCAATTCCTCTTGGACTTGTATTTATTCTTGTATTCTGCGCACCAATTCCAAAAGAAAGCGCATTAAATACAGTATGGCTTTTTGTTACTGTACTTGCCTATTATTTCCTTATTACCTGTTATTGCACACCGTATACATCACTTCTTGCAGAGCTTCCACATAATCAGGAAGAAAAACTTAAACTTTCTATGTGCATTTCCCTTACATTTATTGTTGGAACCTGTTTAGGCTACACTGCACCAATAATCTGGGGAATAATGATAAATGGCGGTATGGCAAGAGTTCCTGCCATGAGAATTACCTTTGCGATTCTTTCTGTAATTGCTACAATCTGTATGCTTGTTCCAGCTTTTGGCTTAAATGAAAAAGATTACTATGAAGCAAAGCCTACAAGTTCAAATATGTTCAGTTCACTTGGAAAAACCTTTAAAAATAAAGATTTCAGAGTATTCTTAGGACAAGACATCATCTACTTCTTTGGACTTGCAATGTTCCAGACAGGACTTCCCTTCTTTGTAACAAGTCTTCTTCAGCTGCCGGAATCCTGGACAACCTATATGTTTGGCGGACTCACCCTGCTTTCACTGGCCTTCTATCCTTTTGTAACAAAAATGGCCGCAAAATGGGGAAAGAAAAAGCTTCTAATCGCCGCATTCATTGGATTTGTAATCACATTTGGATTTACAGCACTTTCGGGCGAAAAGCTCAGTTTTATTCCGATTTATGTTCAGGCTGTAATTATTGTAATACTCGGCTCATTCCCACAGGCAATCTTTGGTATTATTCCACAGACAATTATTGCAGACATCGCCCTTTCTGATGAAAAAACAACCGGAGAATCCAGAAGCGGAATGTTCTACGCTGCAAGAACTTTTGCAATGAAGATGGGACAATCTCTTGCAATGCTTTTGTTTACATCTCTTGCAACAATTGGAGCATCAAAAGCTGTTGCCGCCGCAGTAGAAACTGGTACAACAGTAGAACAACAAGCCGGCGGCAGTCCTCTTGGTTACAGAATCGTTGCACTTGTTGCATCAATCTGCTGTTTAATCGGAGGATTTATAATGATGTTCTATAACGAAAAGAAAGTAATGGAACAGATTTCATAGTCATAAATGCTTCATAGTGGTAAGTTTTGCATAGCAAAACTTACAGCGGAACTTATTAAAATGTTTTATTTAAATAAAACATATAGTTCCGCTAGTAAACTTGAAATAACCAGTATTCTAGTTTATAATTGAACTAATAAAAAAGTTTTATTATAGGAGTGCTATAATGCAGAAAAAGATATATGTAGTCGGAATGTTCGATACTGATACAGCTTCTAAGGTTGAG
>JAEETM010000105.1 GCA_016290335.1 Treponema sp.
GCATTCATATCACACCAGATAATTTCTGCTTCAAATGATACATTATTAGCACTTCCGCCCGCAGCTCCAGCAAATCCAGCGGAAGCCTTTTCATAGTGGTCCTTAAAAAAATCAGTTCGTGTAAAAACAGGATGCTTTTTACGCAGGGCAATAAGTGTGCGGGTAAAACGAACAAGGTCAGCATTTTTTTCTGCAAGCGACCAGTCCATCCAGCTGAGCTCATTATCTTGACAGTATGCATTGTTGTTTCCATTTTGAGTGCGGCGCATTTCATCACCGGCAAGCAGCATTGGCACACCCTGAGAAATAAAAAGCATAAGCAAAAAGTTTTTGATTTTTCTGATTCTTACACTTTCAATTTTTGGATTTGTACAGGCGCCTTCGTAACCGTGATTGTAACTTAAATTGTCATCAGAACCATCACGGTTAGCTTCACCGTTTTCTTCATTATGCTTGTAGTTGTAACTAACTAAATCATTGAGTGTAAAACCATCGTGGGCTGTAATAAAGTTAATTGAGGCTAACGGAGAACGCCCGCTGTGATTGAACAAATCGGAGCTTCCCGCAATTCTGGTAGCCGCAGCAGTAGAAGTGTTTTCATCACCACGAATAAAGCGGCGGATATCATCACGGAAACGACCATTCCATTCACTCCAGCGGTTACCATCCCCGGCAGGGAATCCTCCAAGCTGATAAAGTCCCGCACAATCCCAGGGCTCGGCAATTATTTTTGTATTTGCAAGAATTGGGTCCTGACTGATTGCATAAGTTAACGGTGGCATTTCCCAGGGCATACCGGTTGGACTGCGCGTAAGAATGGAAGCCAGATCAAAACGGAAGCCGTCTACGTGCATGTCCTTTACCCAGTAGCGCAGGCTGTCCAGAATAAGCTGTTCTGTTACAGGATGGTTGCAGTTCACGCTGTTACCGCAGCCACTGAAATTATTGTAATACTGCTTGTCGTTTTGTGGCAGCGAATAATAAACATCATTCTGTAAACCGCGGAACTCAAAGGCAAGTCCGTGCTCATTTCCTTCTGCTGTGTGATTATAAACAACATCAAGAATCACTTCGATTCCAGCTTTATGAAGTTCCTTTACCAGCTGCTTGAACTCCTTTACTGCAGCACCGGGAGCCTTATCGTAAGCGTAGGAAGTTTTAGGTGCAAAAAATCCTATTGTAGAATAGCCCCAGTAATTTACAAGAGCTTCCCCCGTCTTAGGATTTGTATTCGCATTTTCATGTTCATCAAACTCAAAAACCGGAAGCAGCTCAACGGAAGTAATTCCAAGCTCCTGTAAATATTTTATTTTTTCTGCAAAACCTTTGTAAGTTCCGGCTAACTGTCCCCATCTGCCGTTTTCATTACCAGCACAATTCGCATCCTTAGTAATTCCAGCTGTAAATCCTTTAAGATGCGTTTCATAAATCACTGTTTTTTCAAGCGGATAATTAAGCGGTTTATCACCTTCCCAGTCAAAATCAAAATCATCAATTACAACACATTTTGGAAAATCAGACAAATCCTGTCTTGCGCCTTCAGTTGTTCCGCTTTTATGATTTTTTCTATAGGATTTAAAAACCGAACCGTTTGTGAATGCCTTTGCGTAAGGGTCAAACAAATATTTTCCAAAGCTAAACCTTTGCCCTTTTGGCGGATTATACGGACCGTCCACACGGTAAAGATAAAGTGCACCCGGCTTAAGCCCTTCTACAAAAATGTGCCAGATATTTCCAGTTTTATTTTCTACAGGATTAAGTTCAATTTCCTGCAAAGATTTTTTATCATTTTCATTTTCAAAAAGACAGAGGACAACCTTAGTGGCATCCTTACTGTAAATAGAAAAATTAACACCGTCCGGCAGTACTGCAGCTCCAAGTCCCAACGGTGCTCCCTTCTGCGTTTTCACAACATTCATAGAAGATAATTTACCACATTTTTTGCTTTAGTGCTATAATTTTAGAAAGAGGCAAAATCATGCGTAATCACGAAGTAACTAATGAACAGAATCTTTTAGATAAAAACGGCAACATTCAGGAAGCTGGCTGGGCTCGAAAATTAATCTGGAAATATGACAGAAAAGATATAAAGGCTCCTAAGTTCAGAATTAAGGAGTGGGATTATTACATCATAATTCATGACGGCAAAAAGGATGGTACAGAAAGCTTTGCCGCAGCCTTTACAATTTCTGATGACGGTTACGTTGGCTTGCAGTCGGTTTCTCTTTTACATCTGGATAAGGAAAATCCAAGTGAACATACGCAGACGGTTTTGAATGTGTTCCCAATGGGAAAACTAAAGCTTCCACCAACTTCTGAACAGGGAAACGTTACTTATAAAGATAAAAAGCTTGATTTGCAGTTTATAAAAACTGCGGGACAGAGGCAGATTAAGTGCTGGTATTCTGACTTCAACAAGGGTAAGCCGCTTTCTGCCGACATAACCTTACAGCAGCCACAAATGGACACAATGGTTATTGCAACACCTTGGGATAAAAATGCTCACTTTTACTACAATCAAAAAATCAATTGTATGAAGGCCAGTGGCTCAGTTTTTTACGACGGCAAAACCTATAACTTTAATCCTGAATATGATTTTGGTACCTTGGATTGGGGACGCGGAGTTTGGACTTATGATAACACCTGGTACTGGGGCAACGGCAATGCTCTAGTGGACGGTCACACAGTTGGCTTTAACATCGGCTACGGTTTTGGCAATACCTCGGCTGCCAGCGAAAACATAATTATTGTAGACGGAATTGCCCACAAACTTGATGATGTTGATTTTGGCATTCCAAATGACCCCGACCCAAAAGCAATGGTCGGTCCTGAATACAATTCAACCTGGAAAATGACTTCTTCCGATGGTCGCTTTGAAGTTACCTTTGAACCAATTTTGGACCGCTTTGCAAAAATGGATTTCAAAGTCATCATCAGCGACCAGCACCAGGTTTTCGGCCGCATGAATGGTAAAATCACCCTGGACGACGGAAAAGTGCTGCAATTAAACGATGTACTCTGTTTTGCGGAAAAAGTGCATAACAGGTATTAAAATAGACAAATTAAAGTCTACAATCGCAACAATTGCAACTCCCTTATAAATACAGTAAAATATCCTCTATAAAAAAACGAAATATCAAAACACTTTTATAATTTCATAAAGTTCACATACTGATTTTCAGGAGCAATAACTATGGAGTTTAACAAAGAGCAATTCAAGAAAAACCTTTCAGGACGATTAAGACGTCAATACGGAAAAGACATTTCACAGGCAAATAAACACGACCTTTTTGATGCAGTTTCGGCTTCTGCATTAGAGTTCATTATGACAAACTGGATGACAACCCGTAATGAATACGAAAAAAAGCCTGTAAAACAGCTCTACTATCTTTCTGCAGAGTTCCTTATGGGCCGCGCACTCAGCAACAACCTTATTAACGCTGGCATAAAGGATGAAGTAAAAGAAGTTCTTCAGGAAATGAACATAGATTTTGATATGATTGAGGATGAAGAGCCTGATGCAGCACTTGGCAACGGTGGTCTTGGACGACTTGCAGCCTGTTTCCTGGACTCACTTGCTACCCTCGATTATCCTGGACACGGCTACGGAATCCGCTACGAATACGGAATGTTCGAGCAGCGCATCCAGAACGGCTACCAGGTTGAATACCCAGATAACTGGCTTGCTCACCGCGACCCTTGGGAAATCAAGCGTTCAGACCTTGCCGTTACAGTTAAATTCGGCGGAAACATTGCTTATGGCCGCACCCCAGACGGACAGCCTCGTTTTTATATTGAAAATGCAGAAGAAGTTACCGCTACCCCTTACGATATGCCAATCATTGGTTATGGCACAAATACAGTAAACACACTGCGCCTTTGGTCAGCTTCATCTCCAAACGGCTTTGACCTCCAGCTCTTCAACAATATGGATTATAACCGTGCCGTAGAACGTCAGAACAGTGCAGAAAACATCAGCCGCGTTCTTTATCCTAACGATAACGGACCAAGCGGAAAGGCACTCCGCCTTAAACAGCAGTACTTCTTTAGCTCAGCTTCCCTCCAGGATTTAGTACGCCACTATGTTGCAGATTACGGCACCGACTTCAGTAAGTTTGCTGACCTCCACGTAATCCAGCTGAACGACACTCATCCTGTAGTTGCAATCCCTGAACTTATGAGAATCCTCATTGACGACTACAATATTGGTTGGGACGATGCCTGGAACGTTGTAACTCACACCTTTGCCTATACAAACCACACAATCCTTGCAGAAGCTTTGGAAAAATGGCCAATCGGAATCTTCCAGGGCTTGCTCCCACGAATCTACCAGATTGTAGAAGAAATCAACCGCCGTCTTGTAATTGAACTCCGCTCTAAGTTCCCTAACGATTATTACAAGCATGAACACATGGCAATCATTCACAACAACATGGTTTACATGGCCTGGCTTGCAATTCATTCCTGCTTCAGTGTAAACGGTGTTGCAGAGCTTCATACAAAGCTTCTTAAAGAAGTTGAGCTCAAGGACTGGTACGCAATCTATCCTGAAAAGTTCAACAATAAGACAAACGGTATTACTCAGCGTCGCTGGCTGCTCAATTCTAACCCACTGCTTTCTGACTTTATTACAAAACGAATTGGTCACGGCTGGGAAAAGGATTTGAAAAAGCTCAAGGGTCTGGAAAAATATATTGATGATGATGAAAGCCTTAACGAGCTTATCAAAATCAAACAGGAAAACAAACAGGCACTTGCCGATTATCTTAAGCACTCACAGAACGAGTTCCTTGACCCTGAAAGCATTTACGATGTTCAGGTTAAGCGACTCCATGAATACAAACGACAGCTGCTCAACGTGCTCCACATTATGTATCTTTACAACCGCCTTGTTGACGAGCCTGATTTTGACCCGCCTGCAAGAACCTTTATTTTTGGTGCGAAAGCTGCCAGCGGTTACCGACGTGCTAAGACTATCATCAAGCTTATAAACACAATTGCAGAACGAATTAACAACGACCGCCGTGTTCGCGGAAAGATTCGTGTTGTATTTGTAGAAAACTACCGTGTTTCAGTTGCAGAAAAAATCTTCCCTGCAGCAGATGTTTCTGAGCAGATTTCTACAGCAGGCTACGAAGCTTCAGGTACTTCTAACATGAAGTTTATGGTAAACGGTGCTTTAACACTCGGTACAATGGACGGTGCTAACATAGAGATTTTTGAAGAAGCTGGAAAAGAAAACGGATTTATCTTTGGTCTTCTCACAGAAGAAATCAAAAAGATGGAAGCCGAGCACAGCTATAATCCTCAGCAGTATCTTGACCGCAACCCTGCTCTTGCAAAGGTTGTTGAACAGCTTGTTGACGGAACTTATGACCCAACTCACCAGATTTTCAAAGAGATTCACGATTCATTGATTTACGGTGTAGAAGGACAGCGCCCTGACGTTTACTATCTTCTTGCTGATTTTGATTCTTACTGCAAGGCTCAGGAAAAAATTGCCGAAGCTTACAAGGATAAGAAGAGCTGGGCAAGAAAGACTTTGATAAACATCGCCAATTCCGGCAAGTTCTCTTCTGACCGTACAATTGAAGATTACGTTCGCGACATCTGGCACTTGCAGAAGCTGGAAATTAAATAAAATCTCTGTGGCGGTTTATGAATAACAAATCTTTTTTCGCTAGCATTGGTCTTGTTCTCACCGCCGCCATCTGGGGTTTTGCCTTTGTTGTAGTAAAGGATAGCCTTGATTACATTGGTGCAATTTATATGATAGCAATCCGCTACACAATTGCATCATTTGTAATGGCACTCATTTTTATTAAAAAGCTCCGAAACATCAACCGTCAGTACATTCTGCACGGTCTGCTTTCCGGTGCTTTTCTGTTTCTTGCCTATACAACACAGACAATCGGCTGTGACTACACCACCGCCGGTAAAAACGCTTTTCTTACGACTGTTTATGTAATTTTAATTCCCTTAATCAGCTGGATTATGTACAAAAAAAGACCAGGCTGGTACGTTTTTGTTGCAGCCTTTCTTTCCGTCACAGGAATCGGCCTGCTCGCCCTTGGTACAGATGATTCAGCCCGAATAAACATTGGTGACATTCTTACAATAATCTGCGGCCTTTTCTACGCCCTACACATCATCTGGACTGAAAAATACAACAAACTCGGCGACGACCCGCTTTTACTCACACTGCTCCAGTTTGCCGCCTGCACCCTCTACGGCTGGCTTTTCGCCCCAATTTACGATGGCGCCTTCCCTGTTGCAGCCTTCCAGACACCACGCGTAATTCTTTCAATGCTTTACCTGGGCCTCTTCAGCACAATGCTCTGCTTCAGTCTGCAGAACATAGGTTTAAAATACGTTAAATCTTCTCTCGCGTCCCTATTTCTTAGCTTTGAAAGCGTTTTCGGAATCTTCTTCAGTGCAATAATTCTCCACGAACAAATCACCCTGCGAATGGGTTTCGGCTGCGTTCTGATTTTCCTGGCAGTAATTCTGGCAGAAACGAAGTTCCAGTTCCGTGAAAGAAAAAGTGATTGATTGAGTAAATGCATTAAATAATTGTTTACGCTATTTTGAGGTTGCTTCCCAAACGCCATTCCATTCTTTCGGCGGATTTTCTATAAAGCTTCTGCACTTCTCCATATACTTTTTACATGGTGCATCAACTTCTGCATAACGTTCAAAAATCGTAAGCGCAAGACTAAACTTTCCTGCATAAAACAGATTACAGGCCGCTTCAAACTTTTCTATAAGGTCGCGCTTTTTAAGATAAAGCTCTTTTTCCATCGGCTCATAAACAACAACCGCTTCTTTTTTACCGACAACCGCAACATTAGCAAGCTTACGCCATCCTAAATCTACACCATCCCTGATTGCAGCCTGCCTTGTAGCTTCTGTACACATTGTGTAAGTACCAAACTGCTTGTTCAAACCTTCAAGCCTTGAAGCAAGATTTACACTGTCACCAAGCATTGTGTAATCAAAACGGATTTCAGACCCCATATTTCCAATTACAGCAGTTCCCGTATTCAAGCCGATTCGCTGATAAAACTTTTTACCGCTAAGCTTTTCAAACTCATCTCTAAGTTCATCAAGCCGTTTCTGACATTTCATTGCCGCAAGAACAGCTCGTTTTCCGTGGTCAGCTTCTTCAAGAGGAGCATTCCAGAAGGCAATAATTGCATCACCTTCATATTTATCAATAGTTCCGCCGGAAGCAAGAATAATGTTTGTCATTTCAGAAAGATACTTATTCAAAATACCAATCAGCTTTTCAGGTGGGAAGTTTTCGGAAATACTTGTAAAGCCCTGAATATCAGAAAAATAAATACTGATTTCACGTCGTTCACCGCCAAGCTTAAGTTTATCAGGGTCTGCAATAAGCTGATCAATTACTGCAGGACTAAGATACTGGCTGAATGCCGACTGAATAAATCGTTTCTGGCGACCTTCAAGAGCATAATTCAATCCTAATGCCGAAAGGAACGAAAGGATAAAACCCAGCAGCGGAATAATTATTGGAAGCCAGATTCCAGGAATAAACAGTCCGTAAGGCACTCCAATGGAAAGAACAAGTCCCAGAGCAAAACCTATGATGATTCGTACTGTAGTCTTTTTTATGCTTACGCCTTTTCCTTCTGCAAAAGAAACAATCATTGAACCAAAGAACGAAAGCAGAACAATCCAGATAAATACCATCCAGTCTGACAATTTTCGTACAAAAGAATCATTCAGGAAATTATCAAGCGTAGTCATATGAACACCAACTCCAGGATAAACCTGAGAAACTGGTGTTGAACAGATATCAAAAAGACCGGGAGCATACAAAGCTACAAAAATGTATAAATCTTCAAAAAACTCAGGTCCAAGAATCTCAGGATTTTCATCAAACTCTTCCTGAGTAATTTCGCCGGCCTGAAGTTTTTTCCATTCCTCGGAGCTCTTCATAATTGTTTTTGCATTCCAGGGATTGTAAGCATCTGTCGAAGTCTGATAGCGCAAACGAACTATACCGGGTTCTTCTTCATAAGGAGTGTCTTCATAATCAATATCTTCAAGAACAAGAGGTGCAATTCCCAAAGAAGGATATTTCTTGCCGTTATACTCAAAATAAAGTCTTGCACGGCGGATAATGTCATCATCATCTTTTTTGCTGGTAACACTTGCTATTACCGCAGCATTATCCTTTATAGGAGAAACAGGAAACTTTGCAAGAGAAGAATTACCATGTTCAATTACGTGAATAGTCTGTACAACCTTTCCACTCTTTTTTTCAGATTCGCCATATTTTTCATCATCCTCCAGACCATAAAACGAAGGCTCCGTGTAAAGCATATCAAAACAGATTGATTTAGGATTTCCCAGTGAAAGATAATCAACAATTTCTGCAGCCGATTCTCTAGGCCACGGCCACGACCAGCCTCTTTCCTGACTGGCCCAGTCCAGACTGTCCTGATCAATAACTATAAGTGCAATATTGTCATCGGGATGAATAAACTTTGAAGTACTGAGCATTCGGGTATCATAAGTTTTGTTTTCAAGAGTTGTAAGAAGTCCTGCCTTATATAAAACAATTGTCAGAACACTACAAATAACAGCAATAATAATTGAACGAATCCAGATTTTTCCGTTTTTTTTCTCTTTTCCCATTTATGAATTATCCTTTATTAAAATGCTCAGATTAAAAGTACTCCTTATACTCCTCAAATCTTCTCTGTCTGCTTTTCTTGCTTGAACCTTTGTATGGATACTTCTTCTTAAAGTTCTTTACATTCTTCTTTCGTGCAGTTGGAGAAGGATGTGTTTTACTCCAACCTGATTCTCCTTCTGCAATATTTTTATCCAGAAGATTCAGCATATCGTCCATAGCTTCAGGATCATAACCAGAATCAGACATAAGCATAAGGGCATTTCGATCAGCATCGAACTCCTGAGTAATAGAGAAACCAGAGTTCATCAAAGTATTTACGATTTCATCACCGGCATTTGTCAAAAAGTCCAAATCTTCCTGTTTTACAATACCATATTTACTCACTTCTGAGTTTTCATAAACCCTAGTTGTAACATTTTTTACCCCTTCCATTGCGGCAGAAGTAATTCTGCTTGATTTTATTGCCTTTATACTGTGATTAAGCTGGATATGAGAAATCTCGTGTGCAAGAACCGCAGCAACAGCATCTTCAGAGTTTGTACACTTTAACAAACCCCGTGTTACAAAAATGTGACCACCCGGTGTAGCCAGAGCATTTATTTCATCTGTATCAAGAATTGCAACATAGTAGCCTTTATAAAGATACGGCATTGCTGAATTGATAGTGATTGCCGAACAAATCTTATTCAAATATCTTGTAGCATCCGGTGAATCGTAAATCTTATAATTCTTAGTGATGATGGCAGCAACAGTTCTTCCAATATAATAAGCTTCTTCCGGGGTGATATTGTCTTCGGCAGCTTTTCGTATACCGTCAATTCCAGTTACAACAGCGTCTGCTATAGCTTCTTCGCCACTTTTTTCATCTTCATATTCTTCGTAATCAACAGGCTCTTCCAGAGATTCAACAATGAGTCTTGACAGCGTAGTACAGGATGTAAATGAAAATACTGCAAGTGTGGCACCAGACAACAGAATTATTCTAAGCTTTTTATTCAATTCTCTTTTCATCTTCAATTACCCTCTAAAACTAATCCTCTAACCTGAGATTACCCTGAATAATAAATGTAATCGTATCGTCTTCAGAAACACTGTTTTTTTCAACTTTGTCAACCAGTTCAAAATTTACATCAAACTCATCTTCATAAGCAGCTTCAACCGCAGAATTAAAGCCTTTTCCTGCAAGAGAAAGCTCTGTGGCATTTGTAGAAACACGTTTATCATAATTATCTTCAACATCAATCTGAGGACGCAACTGACCTTCGTTAGCTTTTCCTGCAAGTGCAAGCTGATCTGCATCTGTAGTTACATTTGCAACTATGATTTTTTTCTTTGTAAGGGAACCGCTGTTTACCCAGCCGGTTACAGAAGCATCATTCCATAACTGAATTTTGCACCAGGAGCCTTTTTCGTCCAAAACAACTACTCTGGCACCATACATCAAAGTGTCAATTTGCTTTGCGGTTATACCTGCTTTATTTTTTAAGCCAAGCTCCTCTACGGCAACATACATGAACTTTTGTGATTTTTGTTTTGGCGCAGAAAACAGACTGCCCGCAATAATCAGAGTACAGAATAAGATAATAAGATTTCTTTTCATATAAAAACCTCTATATTATAATAACATACATTCTTCAATTAATGTAGAGAGGAATTACTGTATCATCGCAGTAATT
>JAEETM010000225.1 GCA_016290335.1 Treponema sp.
TCGGTTCTGTCGGCGATTTCTTTTATAATTTCGTCAGGGAGGAACATTCTATTTAATATACTAAAATAGTGGCAGACTGTAAACAGTCTGCCACTATTTCAAAAAGGTAAAGTTTACTTTTTAATTGTTACTGTAAATTCAGGATCAATCTTTGCTATCAGCTCAGAGCCGTCAGAAAGTTTAGCAGTTGCTTTGACACCGATTTTATACTCACCCGGCTCAAGCTCAACCACATCAAACACCCCTTCTTCAGGAATTTTGACTCTGTCATAGGGGGTGCCATCGCAGTAGAAGGTATATTTAATAGTTTCTTTTACTGCCACTATCTGCTGTATTTCCTTCTGGTCAATTTTCACTTTCTGCTCAACAATTTTCTTTTTAGCCTGGTCATCAACTTTCTTTACAGCCTGGTCATCAACTTTCTTCACAGCATTCAGATCGATTTTCTTCAAGGCATCATTTATGATAATCTTCTTTGTCTCCAGAAGATTGCCGATCTTACCATCTATTTTCAGGAGAAGTCTTTCTTTTTTATATTCTTCTACGGAATCAAATACAATCTTATTTGCACTGACTTCACCCTTCAATTCCTTTTTACCATTTGTGACATAGAAAGGCACAACCATTGGCTTTGGATCAGGCACTCTTACTTCAATATCACCTTCCACTAATGTCTCTTGCTTGTCCAAAACCTCAATCAGACCAGGATAATATTTATATTCCTCGTTCCCATCATCATAAACAATGGTCATTCTATAGAAGCCGCTGGAAACCTTACGATCATTTATGAAATAAAGCTTTTTTTCCTTATCGTCATATTTGCCTGCAATCTTTTCATTGTCAACGTCGACAAGCTTACCGCTAGGAATTTCATAAAGATTGACAACCATCTTTCCTGCCTGCTGATTGGTCACCGCAATATTAATGTGAATAACCCCAGTTCCCTCTATGGTTTTCTTTACTATGAAAGTGACGAACTTGGCAGAAGCGGATGTAACAGAAGTCTTCAGAGGTTCTGCTGTATTATAAACAATGATAAAGTCAGTGTTGTCCGCATCATAGTTGTTTCCCTTCTGGATAACCCGGACATCAAAAGTCCAATCACCTACAGAGAAAGGGAGCTCTTCCTTAAGATCGGTCCATACATCCCCGGTTGTTCCGACAGGGGTGCTGCCATCAGCAAGCTTGAAGCTTGGAACAGCTTTATACTGATATGTCAGATGGTCTGTGAAATTCGGATTATTAACACTGATTGCCTTTTCAACTGCATCTTCGGATTCTACAGCAAAAGATAGGGTTACAACTCCTTGTGCAGCATTGTTTTCTGATTTTTCAACGTCTCCGGATCCATCGCATGCAAAAAGCATTAAAGCAAATAAAATGCATGCAAATCCAAGAAATTTTGTTTTCATTTTAACCCCCATGAAAACAGTTTTATATGATACTTATATAATCAATAATAATTATCGTCAATATATTTTAGAAAATTTATTGTAATTAAAGAAAATAAAGTTCAAAGGTTGCTTTTATCCGGGAGCTGCTCTGCCTTTTCTTTAGCCTTTTCAGCCTGCTCTGCAGCCTTTTTTTCCGCAGCCCTCTCTATCTTGACCTGCTCCTTGTGTTTCTTATACCACTTGCCCGCGCAACAGGAGAACGGCATCATGACAACACAGCTCAATACAACAGCGGCAACAATGGCCAGCCATTTTGATTTGATCTTAAGTCCAGCGAAAATAATGATTGCAATAATTGCAGCAAGGCATACTATCATGCCGAATAAAGCCATATAAATAACCCTCTTTTTTTATTTTACATCAATTATTTCCAGAGCGCAAGTCACCGCTTCTTAAGGTAAAGCACCCTGGCGTTGTTATGCTCCGAGAACCGCTTGGAGAAATAGTGCTCCCCAGTCTCCTTGTTCTTGAGCAGGAAGTAAAGGTAGTCGGTCTCCGGCGGATTTAAGGCAGCCTCCAAGGAAACGGCACCTGGGTTGCAGATAGGAG
>JAEETM010000106.1 GCA_016290335.1 Treponema sp.
ACAAACTTGGAAGAGTTCTGTTTAATGAAAGATAAGTAAGTCCTACATCACAAAGACACTTGAGTTTTTTTTCCAGTTCTTTTTGCAAAGGTGATTTTTCTATTGGAAGCTTCTGTAAAAACTCCAGTAAATCATCCAGATACATATTTTCAATTTCGGTAATAGTTTTACCACCAATTCTTGTATGCGCAGCTTCTTTACCAAGGCCGGTTCCTTCACAACGTTTGCATTCTTCTCTGGTACAACAGTTAATTTTTTTTGCCCAGGAAGACATTGAAGACGAGGAATGTCCCCAGGCGTAAGTATCAATTATAAATTTTGCAAGGCCATCATAATGTTTACCTTGTCCATACATTAATTCGTCATAATCTTCTTCAGATAATTGTGCAAAGGTAATATCCGTTGGTTTGTGAAAAGTTCGACGATAACGCTCGAAGACTCTCCACATATGACCGGTGTCACAAATATCGCTAAATAAAGAATCAATACGAATATTTTTATCCGGGAGCATTTTTTCTTCATCAAGTTTGTAGTAATAGCCTTTTCCCATACAGCGGGGACACATGCCTTTTGGAGAATTTTTCTGAAACATGGCTGCTTCCAAAGGTTCATCAAGTTTATAACCTTCGTCCATCACTCCAAAGTTTGCAAAAAGTGATGATAACAATGCTTCGATTTGTGTACGTGTAGAAACTGTACTTCGAGGATTACTCTGCCTGATAATCCGTTGCTCAACTGCAACTGTTGGGGACAGACCCCTTATATCATCAACAGAAATTTCACTTTCCACCATAAGCTGAGTCCCGGAAAACATAAGGTATCGCTTACGGCCTTCTTCATAAAGAGTATCAAAAGCAAGGCTGGATTTTCCACTTCCCGAGACCCCGGTAATTACAGTTAATTTATTTTTTGGAATAGTAACATCAATATTCCGCAGATTGTGAATTCTTGCGCCTTTTATTTCTACGTTTTGGTTCATTTATTTATTTTAGCAAAGATTCAGAAAGACGTTCAATATTCATCGGACTGATTTACTTTCCTAAGTGCAGCTACAAAATCGCAACCTTTTTCTTTCACAGCTTCTGGATTTATTGGATAATGGACATTATAAAGCACCCCTTTATCTCCGAACATATCCTCCAAATAATCCTTTTCTATATGGCCGCCTACGACTTCAAGGCAAATCATAACATGATCATCACCGGGAACAATTTCTTTCTCCCATACATATTTGCACTCAAGGTTCATAAAACATTCAGCAACCATTGGCGCTTCTATCCACGAAGCTTTTTCCACGGTAAGCCCTGATGAAGTTATCTCATCCTTCTCGAACTGATTGTTCTGTATTGTCTTCATGCAGGCTTTATACAAATCAGAAGACATGAAATTCAGCACGGCCACCTTCTTTTCATTCAGGCTTTGGTAAAGATGACCACTCTTATTCACACTGCATAGAATCACGTAATACCCGCCTCCATGATTCGCACTCGTAAATCCTGCCCAGGCCTGCATCGTTGCATTTGGCTGCCCGTTAGATTTATATGTTGTGACAAGAAACATCGGTGTCGGTATTCCCATAACAAATTCTTTCCAATCAAACCCGAAGTTTTTTGAAAATTCTCCGTATGTTCCCTTCATAGATTCAGGCATTTCTTTGTATTGGTATTTCATTTTTTCCTCCATCTTATTCTTTAAAACCATACCCAAGCTTTTGCATCTAAATATCCTTATTCTAACAAAGATGGGCTGTAAGTTCCACAAGCTGATATACCATCAAAACTTCAAGTTTACATTGGATATCACAATTTGTGACATCCAATGTGCATCATATTTCAGTCTTCCTATCACACTTTCACAAACAACAAAGTCAAAAACTCACCTTCTTCTTTTGTTGCCGGAACGAAAAGTTTCTTATCATTAAAGGCAAGCATTGTTGTAAGCCAGCCTAAATCTCCAAGAGCCTGATTTACAAAAACCGACTTCATGTACTTAAGTGGTTTAGGAATCTGTTTTTCGTAATAAGCATATAAATCCGCTTTGACTTGAAGAACAGCCTTTTCAACCTTACACTTGATTGCTTCAAAAAGCGGAGTAATTTCTTCCATCTGTTTTCTATTAAATACACAGAAGTTTGGAAGAACCTTTTCGCCCTCAATTTTTACAAAGCCTTTTTTTACAAGCAGAGCAAGAGTTTCTTTCTGATTATTATCCAAGCTGGAAATCGAATACGAAAAACTTTTTCCATCATAAGTTCCTAAGATTTCTTCAAGCATTTTTGATAAAGGAAGATTTTCGTGTTTGTATTTTTCCATCGCAATATCAATTATGTCAGACTCTCCAAAATTATAAAGCCCATACCACATGAACTCTCCGAACTTTTCAAAATATGCAGACATTGGTCCATTCATAGACCAGCCGCGGGTATCAAGACAGATTTTTGCATCATCATAGCGGGAACAATCAAAACCAAGTGTAAAATATTTTCCACCATCTGAATGAATCGGGCGGTCAATTTCTTCATCCTTAAACGAATCAAATCCGGCGCACAAAAAATAAATCAAAATCCAGAGCAGCTTATTCATTGGAAGAGTGTTTCCATAAAATCCGCATGCTTTAATTTTTTCTTCTGCTTTCATCAGCTCAGAAACAATCACATCAGAAAGTTCTTTACGATATTTCAAATAAATTTCATAAACTCCCTGAACAGTCTTTTCGTTGGAGATTTCAAAATTTGTCTGATAGCCGTCTTTTGTTTCCAGAATAAATTCTTTTTCAACAAGCCAGTTTAAATCATCTTCGAGATATGGCTTTGGAATGCCAAGAAGAGAATTCAGCTGATTCAAAGTCTGCGGCTTTTCGTAGCACGAAAGACAGATATTCTGCTTTGCAAGGCTTGCGCTGATTTTATTTGTATCCATTTCTGCACGCGGCTGTCCATTGATTGCTACGTGAAGATGCTTTGGTCGATAAATAAATTCCTGTGAAGTTTCGTTTGATTTTTCCATAGTTTTAATTTCCTCTTTAAGTTTGATTCTTGTATCAAACAAATGCCACTTTACCGTGCTTACCGGAACATTAAGTTTTTCCGCAATTTCCTTTTGTGATTTTCCATCAATATAAAAAGAAATCAAAATCTCCCGCTGAAGATAATTCAGTTTCATAATTGTCTGACGCATGTAGGTTATCAGAGTTTTGTTTTCTTCATCTTCCATAAGCTTATCTATAAAAGACGGACTGTTATCAAAAATCTGAAGGACTGAATCATCCAGCGAAACAGAATTATTCTTAGGAGATTTTTTTGCACTCAAAAAGTTGCACCAGACATAATGAGCAATTTTCCATAAAAAGTTTTCCGGTTTCTGAACACTATTCCCCTTTTCTTCTTCCACCTGAACCGCATACAAAAACTGAACCCACACATTCTGAACCAGTTCCTGAGCCAGTTCGCTGCTGCCAGTTTTTCCTTTTGCCCAATTAAGAAGAACCAGAGAATAATTATCTACAAACTCTTTTGAAAACCTTTTATCCATCTCATTACACCCGAAAGATTCGTCGACTAATCTTTTTGTTTAATTATATAGTAAGTTCAACAAAAAAAGGTTAGAAAAAAAATTATTTTTATGAAGTTGTTCAACATGATGTTTTATATATTTTTCAGAATATCAGGAATGAAAGAAGAATCCAATATTTCAAAGGCAAAGCATTTTTTCCCTAAATCCTTTAGACTTGCGCCAATATGATAAAGAAGTTTGTTATCAATTATCATAAATCGGTCGTGCATTTTTGTTGTATGATTTATAGTGATTGTCGGATATTGTGTATTGAAAGTCTGGATATCTTGCGAAGTAAGCTTAGTTTTTGGATCTGTATAGATGATGACGTTTACACTTTTTTTCTTTTTTGCAAGACGTTGGAGAACAGTCAAATCAACATAATTGTCAATAAGAATGATTTCTTTTTGTGCGGATTGGATAAAGCTTTCAAACTTTGCATAGGCGTCAAAAATCTGTCCCTGAAAGAAGATGCCTTGAGTATCGTTTACGTTGTACTTATCCATGAGGGTAAACAGCTGGTCTATACGCTTGTCTGATTCTTTTAAGTGAACGTCTGTTTCAAGTTGATGTTCTCGAATTGATTTAAGCTCAGCGAAGATTTGTGAATTATTTTGAACGAAATGACGCATTGAGACAAAGGCTTTCATTATTTGAATGCTTACCTGTACAGCAGTCTCACTTTTTAATACAGAAGAAAGCATTGCACAGCCTTGTTCTGTGAAAGCAAAAGGTAATTTTCTTGTACCACCTTCTTGTCCTGCAAACATATTGTTTCGTGAAGTCGCAAATTGCGACATCACGGAGTTTGTTTTTCGTGAAGTCACAATTTGTGACATCACTGTCTCTGTCTCACTTGAAGTCGCAATTTGCGACTTCAAGTAATCTATTTCTTCTCTTGTTAATTGGAACATAAACTCTTCCGGGAACCGTTCAATATTTCGTTTCACCTGCTCGTTTAAACGACGAGTCTCCACCTCATAGAGTTCCGCAATATCACGGTCAATCATTACCTGAACACCGCGGATAACAAAGATTTTCTTTTCGATTTGTAAAGTTGAGATTTTATTTTCCATACCATACCTCATGAGTAATCAGTTTATTCAGCACCAGTCCAACATCAGGTCTGAATTATGGTAAAGAAAAATAAAAGTTAAGAAATGCACTCCATTGTCGGTTTTGAACGACAATCTTATATAACCGCACAGATTAAAACACTAATTACTCGTTGGATATTGCTTTCTGTGCAGCAGGCTTTACAATTTTAGTATAGAAGATTTTCGAAATCAAAACAACAGCTTCTGCTTCAACAATATCTTAATACGTTTCCATCTGTCCGCAAAGCATTGTGTTGAAACCGAATCTGTCATAAAACGGTTTGAGCCTTTCTTCAAAAATGACAGAGATTATATATATGTGTTTTTCTTTCAGGCTGGCAATCATCTTTTTCATTAAATCAGTGCCAATGCCTTTACCCTGATAATCCGGACATACAATCAAATCCTGAATATATGCATCGGTGACACCATTTGACACACTGTCCACAAATCCAACAAGCTGGTCCCCATCATAAACGGCAATATGGAAAAAGGATGTCATCAAAGGATTGCCATACTCTTTTTCCATTCTGTTCCAGCCTACCGATTCGCGCAAATCAGCTATAGCTTTTGGTGAAATTGATTCATTGTATTTGTATATCATAACTTTTACTCCTGTTCCAACTCACGTATATCGTCTTCCGTAATCGGCCGCAGCTCTCTGTTCTCAACACGCCAAATCTTTCCGACCACATCAATCCGCCCTTCTTTAATAAAAAACGCGCTCATATCTTCCATAGCATAAACTGTGCGGGCTTCAGACATTTTCAACGTCTGCTCGTACCGCCATTTATCTTCCGGGTCATGATGACAGCTTACGGTAATATTTGTAAAGCCCAGCCCAGGAAACGGGTCCATCGATTCAAAGAAATCCACCGTGTTCCGTGCCATATTCATAGACCCTGCACTCACACCGAAAATTGCTGCATGACAGTTAAGCAGGGCATCATAGCATCCCTTCTCGCGAATCAGGTCAAGCTGTTCCTCGCAGACTCCGCCACCCATAAGGAAAATACAATCAGCATTTTCAACAAGCGCTTTTGCCTCTGAAGGATCGGTACGCTTATCAATCACACAATGCTTTTCAAAGCCCAGACCCTGTTCAACAAACATTTCGTGCATACCATCGCAGTCATCATCATTCTGCGCATAATCAAGCGGACAGGCAGTAATAAACACGATACTCTTACGCACAGTCAGTTCTGCCCGTAGCCGTTCTGTTATTTCTTCCGAAAAATGATGTTCCGGAAACCCGCTGAATACAGCCAATAATTCTTTTTTCATAAACATTTCTCCATCAGCCAGCAGTCCTCTTTTTTCCCTTCAAAAAGCTCATGTTCAGGAAGCGACTTTATTATTCTGAATCCTGCTTTTGTGAAATCCCTTATCCGAATCAAATTGTATTTCCCCGAAAAAGCCTCAATATATTTCATGGTAAACGGCTTCAGTTCACAGTTTGAATCCACCAGAGACGCTTCCTCCCCATGGAGCCATGAAACAATGTCATTCAATCCCCATGTTGTAAAAACCTCAATACCGTATTTCTTTGCAGCTTCCGGGAAATTGTTGAAAATGGATTTTTGAATCTCTTTTGTGCTGTGATTGCTTACATCAAACTCCGTAATCTGCACCTCAACACCCAGGTTTGTACAGAACGAAAACATTTGCTCCATATATTCACGGGTTTCATCTTTGGATCCCCAGAAATGGCACTGCATTCCAAATCCGTCAATCAGATGAACCCCGTGTTCCCGTTCATACGCTTTAATCTGGTCGATTATCGTTTTGAAAATAATCTGTTTTTCCCTGTTACCTTCATTATTATCATTATATAATAATTTAATCCGCTCTCCAAAAACTTCCCGCGCCAGACGGAATACCTCAATGTAATAATGCTTTCCCAACAGCTTATACCACTCGTCAATCCGGACTCCTTCATCATCCACATCATACACCGGCTTTCTTTCTTCCCGGAGAGATCTGATTTCATCCGGATCGGACGCAATCTCATTAATTACTTCCATACTGTAAGCGTCCGGGTATCGTTCCTTCAGACACTGCAAATAGACTTTGATAAACTTATACGTCAGATTTTTCCGGTCTTCCGCACTTCTGTTTTCCAGATACTCGGTCAGCTGCTTTGGAACATGCCAGTACCATACAATCGTATGAATCTTGATGCTCAGTCCGTTTTCCTGTGCGAATGCATATACTTTGTCAGCGTACGAAAAATTGAAAAGATGCGTGTTGACTTCATCATCTATAAACGCAGGCTGATTCCTGTTGAAGTAGATTTCCATTTTCATTTCGTTTTCGGGTGTGATGCTGTCCACGTAACGCTCAATAAACTGCACCATCTTTTCCATCCGGTGATAATCCAGCTGACGGTAATAGCAGGCATCCGGCGGATTTTCTGCAGCCAGATATCTGTCTCTGTTTTCTGCGAAATTATGTTCATCGCTGGATTTCCAGATTTTGATTAAATCAACTGTCAGATAGCTGATACTACTTCCTAACTTTTTCAAACTGTACCCCCATTATGCCTGCAGACCTCAATCTAATACATTTCTTTCCGTATTTTTCTCATTCTCGCCCATACATTATCGCCATAGTTGCTGAGCATAACCGTTATCATTCCATTATTGGGATTATATTCAGAAATAGCGCTTACTCCATCATCTATTCCCTGCATGTACACGTAATCTTGTCCTTTTGGATTGTCGATAATCCACACTCCAAAACCATAATATCCTTCTTCCGGGTCTTTCCCGTCTCCGCTCTGCTTGGAAAACATTTGATTTACCGTTTTCTCTGAAAGAAGCTTATGCTCTAAAAGTCCTTTCCAAAACTTCACAATGTCTTCTACTGTAACAAATGCACCTCCATCACCTGTACCTTTCGCACCGACAGAGAAAATATTGGTACGGTAATCGTCTGTATCAGGACAGTAGATATAGCTGTTCGCACATTTCGCAGGCAGTTTGTCGAAGGAATAATATCCTGTATTGCTCATGGCGCATCTGTCAAAAACATTCTGCTTAAGATATACATCAAAATCCACACCCGAAATCTTTTCAATAATCATAGCCAGCAATACATACCCAGAATTGTTGTATTGAAACTTTTCTCCCCTGTCGTACATCATTGGCTTATCAATAAACAACGGAAGCATATCCCGGTTATGCCTGATTCGATAATTGGGATAATCAGTCCACAACGCTTCATAATCATCCATAACTGATTCATCATAATAATCTGGAACTCCTGAAGTGTGATTCAAAAGCTGTCTCACTGTAACGTCAGGATCGATTTGTTTCAGATCAAAATCCAGAATCGAGCCGATAGTATCTTCGAATCCCAGCTTCTCTGCTTCGATCAATTGCAGGATACCCACAGCAACAAAGGTCTTGCTCATTGATGCAGATGCAAATCTCGTATCAATCGTATTCGGGATTTCATTTGCCAAGTCTGCAAATCCACCACTGTATTTTAGTAATACTTCTTTGTTTTTAATTATATATGCATTTCCTCTAAAATCTTTATCCATCACCATAGTAATCTCCTTTTGCAGTTCCCGCCCGCTTCGCGGTCGGTCGCGCTTTCCGCCATTCCGCTTTCGCTCCAGCCGCTTCCCTCGCTTCGCTCAGTCCAGTGGCCGTACGCAACCTTCGGTTGCTACAGTGGCTCCAATCGCTAACTGATTTCTACAATTCCGTACCTTTACGCAAAATTGCCAGATAATCCGTATATGAATACAAGCTTGCTTTTCCATTCTTCGCAGACGGTGAAAGTATTTTGAGTCCGCATAACAGTTCAATATTTTTTGCAGTTGTATTATACGAAAGATGCAAATCCCGCGCGGTCTGTGTAGTGTCTATAATTGCCTTTGATTCGATGTACTCAAACAGTTTAAGTGCGTTGTCTCTTGTACGGGCTGGAATACCTTCTATCAGCGAAAGATTTTTCTTATGCAGGGCTTCCACTGCATTAATTGATTCGATTGAATCATTTGCAGTTTCCAAAAGCATTTGTAAGAAAAACTTCACCCACTGCTCGTAATTTCCTTTTTTTCGTACTTCACTCAGTCGATCGTAATATTCCACCCGGTTCAACTTGAGAAAACAGGAAATGTAAAGCACCGGCTTTGTTAGGATTTTTTTCTGAATCAAAAACAAGGTAATTAAAAGTCTTCCGATTCTGCCGTTGCCATCTAAAAATGGATGAATCGTCTCAAACTGATAATGAATCAAAGCAATCTGAATAAGCGGATCAAGCGTATCATTTGAGTTCATGTATTTTTCAAGTTCTGCCAAAGCCTCATTCATGTCGTCAATGTTCGGCGGAATGTAGCGTGCATTTTTCAGCGTGCTTCCCTGTCCGCCAATCCAGTTCTGACTCGTGCGGAATTCTCCCGGTGTTTTATCGCTTCCGCGTACACCTTTTATAAGAACTGCATGTGTTTCTTTTAAAAGCCTCATACACAAAGGTAACTCTTCAAGCCGATTTATTGCAAAGTCAGTTGCCAAAATATAATTTACGACATCAGCTACATCAAGATTTGCATTTTTTTCGATTGTCGGATCAAGCACATCGTCAAGTGTACACTGAGTACCTTCTATCTGTGAAGAAACAAGCGCTTCTTTTCGGATATACATCAATAGAAAGAGACTGAGGTTAGGGATTTTTTCAGAAATCGCATCCAGATAAGCAATTTTCCGGTTTGCTTCTATAAGAAGGGCAAGCATCTGAGAATCAATTTCAAATGACGGAACCGGAGGAAGCGGATTTGGCTTAAAAGAGAAGTACGCAAGTTCGCCAGAAAGATTCTGAACAAGGCAACCCGCACGATGTGGTTTAGTCAGTATCTCTTTTGATTTCTCGTTTTCTTTTTCCATTTAAAACCTCATTTCTTGAAAAATCTATTATAATTTTACACGAGCATTTTCAAGAAATCAACGTTTTTTGAAAATACAAGGGGCAATTTGATATAGTATTTTCAAAAAAAATTGCGATAAAAGTGAAATTATCGTTCTGTCTGCTCAGTCATAATTCCCCAGCGGATTCCAAATCTGTCTACAAATACCACACGACAGGAACTGTATTGAGTCGCTTCTCTACATTGTCCGCCAAAGTTCAAAGTGGGCGTGATTTTCATAGCTTGATACCTCCAAATTGCAATTCCCACAGCTCAGCTAATGCTTCTGGTGACTTTCTCCTTTCTTATCCGAATCAGATTATTTTCTATTCTCGCTTTTATCCTCGCAAAATTACAGCATAATCCAGTATAGCCTGACCGCTTTCCCGTTGTCACACAAACTCTTTACTGCACAGCTCGTATCCCCATACCACAGTTTTTTCAGAGCCTTCAGGCAGCAGATTGTGCGTATAGCTTTGTTCCTCGTGCCTGCGGACAAATGTGTTGGGACCGATGCAGTACAATTCGATATGGATATTCTGGTTTACACGCACCAGATACAGTTTCCCGTTCTTCACTT
>JAEETM010000107.1 GCA_016290335.1 Treponema sp.
AAGCCACCGCATTATTAAAAGGTTCGGAGAAAAAGTTCGGAGATAATAAAAAAAGTTCGGAGAAAACGGTGGTCAGAAAAAGTGGTCAGAAACAACAAAGGAAAATAAAAAAAGGGAATGAAATAAACGCGGGGTTTTAGGGGCGCAGCGCCCTAGGAGAGAGGGTAGAGAGCAATAACGCAAAGCGTTAGTGCGAGCGAGGGGGAGACTTCCCCCTCCTAATGCTACAGCACCGCCTTTAAGAACTGCTGCAAACGTTCGCTCTTTGGGTGGGAGAAGATTTCTTCGGGGGTGCCTTCTTCGGCGATGACACCGCCATCCATGAAGACAACGCGGTCGGCAACTTCGCGGGCAAAACCCATTTCGTGAGTTACAACTACCATGGTCATGCCGTCGTTGGCAAGCTGCTTCATAACGGTGAGAACTTCGCCAACAAGTTCCGGGTCCAGGGCAGAGGTAGGTTCATCGAAAAGGATGGTCTTAGGATTCATGGCAAGGGCACGGGCAATTGCAACACGCTGCTGCTGGCCGCCGGAAAGGTTTGCAGGGTAAACATCGAGCTTGTCGCCCAGGCCTACGCGTTCCAGAAGTTCAATACCCTTTGCGCGGGCTTCTTCCTTTGATTTTCCGAGTACGTGCATCTGCGCAATCATTGTATTTTCCAGAGCGGTTTTGTGTGGAAAAAGATTGAAGCGCTGGAATACCATTCCTACTTCCAGAAGGATTTCGCGGCGCTGCTTTGAGTTGATGTGCAGGAGCCGGGTTCCGTGGTCGTAATGGGTAAGAAGCTTATCTTCTATATAGATTGCACCATTGTTTATGTGTTCAAGATGATTGAGTGCTCTTAAAAAGGTGGATTTTCCGGCTCCACTTGCGCCGATAATGCAGACTACTTCCTGCGGGTGTACGTTGAGTGTAACACCCTTTAATACATCAAGCTTGCCGAATGAAACGCAAACATTTTCTGCTCTAATCATATCCATAATTCTTTCCTCCATTCCGTGTGTAAATTACTCGTAAGTATTTTTCTTTTCCAGCCAGCGGAAGAGAAGGGTGAAGACTGCTGTAATAATCAGATAGAGAATCATAGCAGGAATGTATACCAGGGATGATGCGGTTGATGACTGAATACTGCGGGTTACCTTTGTGATGTCGGCAAGTGCGATGATGGAAACCAGGGAAGCATCCTTGAGCATCATGATGAACTCGTTTCCTACAGGAGGGATGAGTCGTCTGATTGACTGTGGCAGGATGATGAGCCGCATTGTTTTGAGATAGCTTAAGCCAAGAACTTTTCCGGCTTCGAACTGTCCCTTATCTATAGACTGGATTGCCGAGCGGAAGATTTCTGAACAATAGGCTCCGCTGTTTAATCCAAAGGCTATGAAGGCAGCCAGGAACTTGCTGTTTATTGTGAGTGAGCGGCTGATTTCCGGCAGACCGTAATAAACAAAGTAGAGCTGCATCAAAAGCGGGGTTCCGCGGAAAAAGAAAACATAGGCTTTACTGATTCCGCGTAAAATCTTGCTCTTAGACATTGAGCCAAGAGCAAGGAAGATTCCAAGAAGAAGACCTGCACAGACCGAACACAGAGTCAACAGGATAGTGATTTTTGCACCGTTTAATAACTGCGGTGTCCAGCCAATTATTTTTTGAATAACATTCATAACAGGTCCCTTTCTTTGTTTTTATTTTATGCTGTCAGACAAATCCATTCCAAAAATCTTGATGTAGATGTTCTTTAATGAACCGTCGGCTTTCATGTCGTCAAGAGTTTTGTTGATTTTTGAGAGGAGGGCTGCGTTGCCTTTTTTCATACAGATGCCGAAATATTCATCTGGTGTGCCGGCCCAAACCTGCTTGTATTCTGAATCTTTCTGAGCAAGGTAATCAACTGCAACAAGGCTATCGCTAACTACAACATCAATTCTCTTTAATCTGAGATCGTCATAAGCGTTCATAACTTTGTCGTAAGCGTTTTCAACATATTTGAAGTTTTCTGCAGCTGAAACTTTCTTTGCATAGAAGTCTGATGTTGTTTCAGCCTGGTAGCCAACTTTGAGTCCGGCGATGTCAGAGAACTTTGTGATATTGAGTGGAGAATCTTTTCTAACGATTACAGCCTGTCCGTTTCCAATGTATGGCTGAGAGAAGTCGAAGTTAGCTTTTCTTTCATCTGTGATTGTTGCAGCAGACATTACAACGTCGTAACGGTCTGTGTTAAGACCAGCAAAGATTCCGTCCCAAGCTGTATCGATGAAAACTGCTTCAAGACCAAGACGTTTTGCAATTTCTTTTCCAAGTTCAACATCAAAGCCGATTGGAGTTTTTCCATCATCAGCATAATACTCGAAAGGTGGATAACCAACTTCCATGGCGATGCTAAGTTTACCTTTTTCAATAGTGAACTCGCCTTTTTCTGTTTTTGCTTCTTTTTTAGTACAAGAAGTGAAAGCTGCCAATGTTAAAACAGCACAGATAACAGAAACCAATTTTTTCATAATGAAACCTCCGTAAAACGAAAAAAAGGCAAACACTCTACACAAGCAGACGTCTTTGCCCCTCATTTGAATTAATTATAGTTATTTTAAGGTTTAGGTCAAGGTATTTCTATAGAAAAGAACACGCACTTTAAGACACTTTATGTACGGGCACTTTATGTGTGTGGGAAACAAATTGGGCCGGCGAATCAACTTGATTAACCGGCCCGGGGGTAAGGAGATTTATAAGTGGGCAGTTTTGCTTTATGCGAAACTGCCAGCAAAGGCAGATTTAATTGGCGGGTGCCATCCCGTAGCAGCCTTTGCTATTATGCAGCGGTTATGGCAATCTTTCTTGGGGCAGACAGAGCTTTTCGTGGCATTTTGACTGTCAAGATACCGTTTGTAACTTTTGCAGTAAGGTTTTCGTAGTCAACATCTTCTGGAAGAGTAAAGCTTCTGCTGAACTTAGAATAGCTTCTTTCCTTGATAAGGTATTTGCCGGCTTCTTTAGCTTCAGCTTTTTCTTCCTTCTTTTCTTCTTTTTCTGTTTTTGTTTCAGAAGAAATTGTAAGGACATTGTGATTAAGCTCAATGTTTACATCTTTATCGGTTTTTCCTGGCAAATCCATTTCCAGTGTGTAGGCGTCTTTTTCTTCCTTTACATCAACCTTTGGTGCTGCAAAGACTTTCTTAATGTTGAAAGATGGCAACGCGAAAGTGTCATCCTCAAATCCATCAAATAAATCATTAAAAAGTGCTAATTCGTTCATATCGTTACCTCTTATTGTTATTTGCGGAACCTTTTGGTTCGGTCCGCGGATTTTTTTGTGGAAGCTTTTTGTGGTTTCCTTGAAGCTACGCTTCATATATTATATAGCAATTACCGTGCCAAGTTGGGGGAGAGGGGGAGATTTTTTTTATTTTTTTGATTTTGGTGACAATTTGGTGACATTTTAGGGACAGTTGGTGACTTTTTGGGGGGGATGAACACTTTTTCGTGCGGAATCTTCTATATATAAAGACATTATTACATTGGCGCGGTATAAACACTGTATCGTTATGGCATTTCTTGTGCGGTACGAATGATGATTCGCGGGGATTGCACGGGGGGCGTTTGGGACAAAGAGCCCCGTTTTTTTTGCGTGTGATAAAAGTGCCTGGGTCAAAAGTGCCCGATTTTTGCGGTGGAATAAGTTTATTTCATCATTTTTGCACCAACAACGGTTGCAGGAATCTTGTATGATGGAGGAAGATTTGAAAGTACAATTACAGCCTTCTGCCTTTCTATGCTGAATCCCAGATAACAGTTGTAATTGTCGGTTCCGCCGTTGTGCCACCAGAAACGCGAATCATTATCGAAAATCCAGGCATAAGCAATTCCATCCATTTTGATTCCAAGCTGACGGTTTACAGTTGCCTTATCGTTAATGTCGGCTAACAGCTTGTGACATTCTGCAAAAACATCATCTTCTGAAAGCTGAAGCTTTGCGTAAATAATCATATCTTCTATTGTAGAATAGAATGCCCCTGCACACAGATATGCATCATCTGGAGCCCATGCCATATAATTGCGCAGGTCACCATTTCCATCTGCAATATACGTGTGAGTCATGCCTAATTCATTCTGTACAAAATCATTTGCAAGCTGCGTATACGATTTTTTATAAACTGATTCAAGAACAAGGCCCAAAACTGTGTATCCAAAGTTTGAATACAAAAATTGATGCTGCCTGGTTGTATTGATTTTTGTGCGGGAAAGACGATTGAGAATCTGCTCCTTTGTAATTCCATAAAAATCATTTCTTTTTTTAAGATGATTTGCAGACATCCCTTTTTCCATATAAAAGGATTTGTATCCGGATGTATGTGTAAGTAATGATTTTATCGTAGGGTATTTGAAGCGGGATGGAAGCTCAAGATATTTATCAATTGTATCATCAGGCGAAAGCAGGTTGTCTTTTTTAGCTTTGCATATAAGGGCGGCTGTAATTGTTTTTGTGAGCGAACCGATTTTGTAAATGTGATTAAGATTTTGATTTGTTTCTAAAATCTGACCGTTTGGACCGTATACAGTAATAGAAGATTTCAGCTCATTTTTATCTGTTTGATCTGTTTTATCTACAGGGGTGATTTCAGAAACTGAGATTTCTGCAACGGTGATTATTCCATCACTTTTGTTTTCAAGAGTATAGTTCAGACAATCCTTTGGTTCCAGCTCAACAAGTTTATTTATTGAGCTGCATGAAGTAAAAAGTAACATAAAGAAAAAAAGATGAAGTCCCCTTAATTTGTTAAACATAATAAAAGTATATTGGCAGAAATACGCTGTGTCAAACGTATATTGTTGTGATATAATAAACCTATGCCATTCAGAATTGTGCGAAATGACATTACGAAGGTTCACGCGGATGCTATTGTAAATACGGCGAATCCTTTTCCGACGATTGGGAAGGGGACGGATACTTCTGTTTATAATGCGGCGGGCAGGGAAGAGCTGCTGCGGGCGCGTCAGAAAATTGGGGTGATTGAACCGGGGCATTCGGTGGCAACTAAATCTTTTGCGCTGCGGAAAAACGGAATTAAATATATTATCCACACGGTTGGAAATCATTACGATTCTAAAAATCCTGAGACGGTGCAGAACCTGAGGAACTGTTATTCTTCTTCGCTGGAGATTGCACAAAAGCTTAAGTGTAAAAGTATTGCAATTCCGCTTCTGGCAACCGGGTATTATGGGTTCCCAAAAGAGCTGGGGCTTAAGATTGCGGTTGAGGAAATCAGCAGCTTTCTGCTTAATAATGATATTGATATTACGCTTGTTGTTTATGATCCAAAATCTTACATGATTTCGGAAAAGCTTTTTGATGACATTCAGGACTTCCTTGATGAGAATTATGAGGGGGAGGAACTGGATGGTGGGCCTGATTATGCAGTTGGCTCGGTTGCGAAGAACTTATTGGCACGGGACTCGTTGGCACGGGTGGAAAGCTCTATGGTGCGGGGGCAAAACTCGTCGGCACGTGGGGCACTTTTTTCGGCGCCGATTGAATCAAATGCGGAACCTGTTGCATTTTTTGAACTGCAGGAAAAGCTTGTTGAAGAAAAGATCAAACCTGAAGCTGTCGCCAAGGCTGAACCCGCCATCACCCCGATTGACGTTGATTCGTTTATCCGCGATGCAAAGGAACCTCTCAATTTCCAGAACACGCTGCAGCAGCTGATTGCGGACAGGAAGCTGGAAAATGCGGCGGTATACAAAAAGGCGTGCATAGACAAAAAGTTTTTTTCCAAGATTATCAGCAATAAAGATTATGTACCGAAAAAGCATGTAGTGATGGCACTGGGGCTGGCACTGGAACTTCCGCTGGATGATTACGAACATTTTCTTGCAAGTGCGGGTTATGCGTTTATGCCGTCCAGCAAGTTTGATCTGATTGTAAAATACTGCGTTATGAAGCAAATCTATAATCTTGTGGAAGTGGATATCATTCTGGATTCTCATGGGCTTGAGTGTTTTGCGCCGGCGTGATTTTAATCAATTTATAAAATTACAAAATTGTAAATGTTCGCCAAAATGGCGACCACTGGGGACTGAAAATCTTTTATCATACAACTATAAAAATCTTAAGCGAGAGGTGCTGTATGAAAAAGGGTTTAACAGAAATCGTATTTATTCTGGACAAAAGTGGTTCCATGAGTGGTTTGGAAGCAGACACAATCGGAGGGTACAATTCATTTCTTGAAAGACAGAAGAAGGAAGAAGGGGAGGCTTATGTTTCTACGGTGTTGTTTAGTGACACTAACAGCGTAATTCACGACCGGGTTCCAATCAGCAAAATTGAGCCGATGAATGATAAGCAGTATTGTGTTGGTGGCTGCACGGCTTTGCTTGATGCAATTGGTGGGGCAATCAAACATATTGGAAATGTTCATAAATATGCACGTGAAGAAGACAGGCCCGAAAAAACTGTTTTTGTAATTACGACTGACGGGCAGGAAAACTCGAGCCGTGTTTATGATTATGAAAAAATTAAAAAGCTTGTGAAAAAGCAGCAGGAAAAATATGGCTGGGAGTTTATCTTCCTTGGGGCAAATATTGATGCAATCACCGAAGCGGGAAGGCTTGGAATTGCAAGCAACAGAGCAGTGCGTTACGAATGTGATGGAGTGGGCACAATGCTTAACTTTGAGTGTATGAGTGAATCGATTGCTAATTTCCGTATGGCAGAGGCAGAGTCAATGCCTGAAAACTGGAAAGAAAAAATTGAAAAATATCACAGCAAAAAAAATAAGAAGGAGAAGGCGTAAATGTTTGGTGCAATTTTGGGAGATATAATTGGTCAGCCGTTTGAGTTTGACAGGGGTAACAAGAGCAAAGAGTTTCCGCTGTTTTGTAAGAATCCGCGCTTTACGGATGACTCTGTTATGACAATTGCAATTTGTGACGGTATTTTAAAAGCCGGGCTTGATGCAGATGAAAACACAATGAAAACTTCGATGATTACGAGCATGCAGCTGTGGGGGCACAAGTATCCTCATGCGGGTTATGGCGGAAGGTTTTACAGGTGGCTTGCTTGTGAAGATACAAAGCCGTACAACAGCTGGGGGAACGGTTCGGCAATGAGGGTTAGCTCTGTGGGCTGGCTTTTTGAAACTCTTGAACGGACAAGGGAAGTTGCGCGCTGGAGTGCTGAGGTTACGCACAATCACCCGGAAGGTGTGAAGGGGGCAGAGTCGACTGCGAGTGTTATCTGGATGGCACGGAACGGGTATACTAAGCCGCAGATTAAGGAATACATTACCAAAGAGTTTGGTTATGATTTGAGCCGCACCTGCGACCAGATCCGCCCGGACTACCATCACGTGGAAAGCTGCCAGGAAACTGTGCCGCAGGCCATCACCGCTTTTCTGGAAGGCACCAGCTTTGAAGATGTTGTTCGAACTGCAGTGAGCCTTGGCGGCGACTGTGATACTCTTACCGATATTGCTGCTGCTATGGGTGAGGCTTTTTTTGAAATGCCGGCGGAGTTGAAGGAGAAGTGTTTTGAGTTTACCACAAAGGATATGCATGAAGTGATGGAGAGGTTTGAGGGAGCGAAGCATTCACCTGCGTTGTAAAAGGGAAACTTGACGACAGCCACTGTGTATGCTATATTTAAATAAAGGAAGGCCCGATTCGTTGGGTCGTCTCCACGGATGTAAAAGCCGCCGAAGTATGAGGACTGGGGCGGCTTTTTCTATTTACTCATCTTTTTTTCTAAAGTATGAGAGAACTGCTATAACTGTGCAGATTACAGTGGCAACACAAGTCACCAAAGCAATAACAATTTCACAAGTCATACGCAAGCCTCCCTTTATCATATTTCAGCACAAAGCTGATTGAGTCCGGGAGACGCCGCCAGAATCAGGCACTTCCAATATTTATACTATACACTAAATCTTGTATACTGTAAATAATAAAGGTCTATTCATTTTACCAAATATTCAGGTTTCAATAAAATAAGATTAGGGGCTGATATTTAAAGTATTACTTTAATGTTTTTGAGAACGTTTTGTTTTATACTCATCTGAAAGGAAACAAAGAATATGAAGATTTTGATAATTCCAGATGTTCACGGTTCTCATGAATGGGAGGTGGTTAAGAGGCTGCCGGCAAAGGATTATGATTATGTGATTTTTCTTGGGGACTATTTTGATTCCTGGGAAAATGAATGGCCGGATCAGGGGGAGAACTTTAAGTCAATTTGTGATTTTGTCCGTGAAGATAAGGTGCACAGAAAACTTCTCCTGGGGAATCATGACTGGAGTTATTTGAGTAAGACGAAATATGGGGCAGGGGTGTCTGGGCATCAGAATAGTCATATTGGAGAAATCAGAAAGCTGCTTACAGAAAATCATGATATTCTTGATATTGCTTTTGAATGTAAAGCAGATTGTGCGGGAGGACGGATTGTTTTTTCTCATGCCGGATTCTCGCGTACCTGGATTAATTATATTTTGAATGTTTTTGGTATTCAGGAAAATCAATGGTCGATTTCGTTTTTGAACGAGCAGTGGCATAAGCTCTCTTTTAATCCTTATAATGAAGGCTTTAATTATGCTTTCGAAGAGCTTCTGGACTGGCACGGATTTTTCAGCGGTTCAGGAGATGAGGTTACTCAGGGGCCTCTTTGGATTCGCCCGGAATCATTACTGAAAAATGCATTTTATGAAACTCAGATTGTTGGGCATACCGAATACTGCCTTGGTGACTTTGTGGTTTTGAGTGAAAAGGATATGAGCTTAGACCGCAAGAACACTGTGATTGTTTCGGATTCCAGTAACCACTGTATCTTTGACATTATTGATACAGAGAAGCTGCCGGGTTATGCGATTTCTCTTTTGGAATTCAGTAAGTTTTACAAACGTACATTAAAGCAGATTAACGATATCAAATCTCAGGAGTTTGCACAGGCAGATTTTTCAGAAGAAAGAGCAATGGCAAGATTGTCTGAAGCCTTTGGTGAAAAACTTGCCGGGCGGTACTACAGGATGTTTTTTGAATAAGGATTTTTGTGGTATAATTTAGAAGATGAAAATAATTGAAACAATTTTCGACAGCTGTTATTTGATTGAGCCGGAGCAGAGAGAAGATGCGCGGGGCACAATGACGGTGTTCTTTAATAGGGATGAAGTTGCTGGCGTTTTGAAGGGATTTGAGATTTCGGAGCAGCGGATTTATAAGATGCCGAAGAAGAACACTTTTTTTGGAATCCACTTTCAGAAGCCGGGAAAAGCAAAGGGAAAACTAATCAGTGTAGTGCAGGGGAGGGCTCTGGATTTTATTGTTGATTTGAGGGCAGGCTCGCCAACTTTCAAACAGTATAAAAGTTTTGAACTGAATGCAAATTGCCCGCGGCTTGTGTATCTTCCGGCTGGATTTGGGCATGGATTTTTTACACTCGAAGATAATACAATTCAGGCTTTTGCAATTGATGAACTGGCTGGCGGAGGGGCTTCAGGAATAATTAACTATAAAGATCCGGAAATCAATTTGCAGCTTCCTGTTGACGATTCAGAAATAATCATTTCGGATTACGATAAAAATGCAGGGAT
>JAEETM010000034.1 GCA_016290335.1 Treponema sp.
CTAATACTTAAACGACATTCTTTGAATTGGTGAAGGGCCTATCTTATGGCATACAGCTCTATGCTCAGCCGTAGGATAGCCCTTATGTTTTTTATAGCCGTATTCAGGGTACAGCTTATCCATTTCAATCATAATATTATCACGGCAAGTTTTTGCAAGAATTGAAGCTGCCATAACACACGGATATTTTCCGTCCGCTTTTGGTTCGCAAACACATGGTACAGGAACCTCAGGACAGCGAGTTCCATCAGTAATGCCACTTATACTTACCGCAGAAAAATCCATTCCATTTTGTTTACACCATTCGGGAAGTTTTTTTATCATTTCTTCATAAGCAAGCTTCATTGCCAGCATACTAGCTTCCAGAATATTAGTTTTATCAATTATTTTATGATCAACAAGCCCTATTCCCCAACAGGCCTTTTCTTTTATTACAGCTTCTGCAGCAATACGTTTTTTTTCGGAAAGCTTTTTTGAGTCATTTAATATTTCAACTGGAAAATCAGCGGGTAAAATAACGGCAGCTGCACATACGGGTCCTGCAAGAGGTCCTCTGCCCGCTTCGTCAAAGCCCACAAAAAGAATGTTAGAATCCAAAGTACTCATTATTCTGCTCTTTTACGTTTGAACCCGCATCCTTAAAAACAGGATTTGCATTTTCAGTTTTCTTGAGCTCTGCCCTGAATGAGTTATCGCTTACAGTACCGCGAACAGAGAACAATTCAGCAGCACGCCCCTTCTGTCCGATTACCTTAAACGAATTGTTTTTTAGATTTACATCACCTTCATTCAAAGAAAGTCCCACACTTGTTTCCGAAGTAAGGTTTACAGAAGAATCGCGCAGACTGAGTTTTGTCTTTACACCGGAAACAAACGAAGCGTAAACCTTTGCGCTTATTGCAACAATGTTTTTACTCATCTTAATTGCAGAATTATAGCTGTCTATAAAAGTACCGTTTCTTCCAAACTGAGTTGAAATCTGGCAATTTGCAATATCAAGAACTGCATTTTCCAGCTTGATTATTCGTGAACTTCTGTTAAAGGCTTTATCATCAGAATAATCAGCTTCTATTCTGCAGCTGTCAATTGAGAACGAAGCATTTTTTACAACAATAGAACTGTCTTTTCCAAACAGGAGTACGGCATTTCCATCGTTTACAATCTCACAGTTAGAAAGGAACGTAATCTGCTCATCAGGCATTTTAAGTGGACCTTTTATCCTTAGCCGTGCATAGCGGCCGTTATTTACAGATTCAACACACTGCAGGAATGAGGTATACGGTCTGTCTGCCGTGCCGTCTGCAACAGAAGCATCTGCGGATTCATCAAAATAATAATTATACTGGTCGATTATAACGCTGTACTCGGTAACGCTTCCCTTATTGTAGCCGTTCAATGAATATGCCTTTATTTTATAATAAGCCGCACCTTCTCCCTGAGGTTCAAACAAAAGCTGGATTGTATTGGAATCTGACTTTTTCCAGTCGGACATTTTTACCTGATTGAACACCTTGTCGTTAGGAGAATACGTTGAGCTTGTATCCTTTACAAAATACGGATAGCTTGTAGAAATGTATAAGTCACTTCCAGCTTCACCATTTATTGTTACCTTTACAGGAGTCCGCGAATAAAATGACTGTGCAGAAGATTTAATTTCCGGTTGTGCAGGTGGACGTTTGTTTATACCGTAAGAAATCTTAGTTTTTCCCTGATAAACTGCATTTGAAAAAATGCCAACTTCTACTTCGCCCTGTGCATTATCGCCATAGAATGTATCTATTCCAAGTGTTTTATACAATTCCTGATAGTCGTAATCAGAATCGGAAAGTACACTGAACGAATAAGAATTATCTCCATCAAACGAATAAATGATTGCACCGCTTGAATCTTCAGATTTTACAAGCTCCGGCTTTGGAGGAAGAACAAAGTATTCAATTGGATTTCCAAACTCGTAATCTATGCTCTGCCACGAAATCATATGGCTTGTGTTTCTGCTGATTTTTCGCGGCTCTTTTGGAAGGCCCCAGTATTCAGAATCAACCTTGTAAATAAGGTCCTGGTCTACAAAGGTGATTGTATCCCAATCTGTAATTGTAAAAGGAACATCGCGTCTTGAATAAGCACCAGCATTCTGCGGGAAGGTCTTTATTACAAAGCGCCATTTTTTGTAGCTCAGCTTATCGTATAAGACACACGGAATATAGCGGATAAGTACAGATTTTTCTGAAATGACAAGACGCTGTCCCTGAATAAAAGAATCAGGTGGAAGTCCAAAGCTGTACATTAAATCTTCAGGAATCTCAAGCTCGGTGCCAGATGTATAATTATATATTCCGGAATCATAAAATGTGTCTATAAATGATTTATACGTTGTGTTTAAGCCTTCGTCCTGGTGAACTGTAAAAACAATTTTTTTCTCAATCTTTCTTTTGTCTATTTTTTTAATTCTCAGCGTGATTTCACCAGTCAAATCTATAAGTACCGGTCCGTCATACGCAAAACCAAAGGCTTCCGGGTCTGCACCATTGAGTGAATAATAATAGTCACCGTTATCCTCATTATCAATAATGAGCATCTGCTTGTTACACCAGCTTCCTTCTACAGGGCTGAGTACTTTTATTGTATTGCTGCCAGAACTCTGTGCATTCAAAGCAAAAAAGAGGAAAAAGGAGATGATGGCAGCAAAGATTTTTTTCATTAAGCTATTTGTTTCCTAAATATGGATCAAGAACTTCTATAAGCTCAGGATCATCCTTAAAGTAATATTTTTCAAGCTCTTCTTTTGAAAGGCCTACAAGCTCATGGCTCATGTAATGAATCCAGCGGTTTTCTTCCGGCTTAGTAATTTCAAACTTGCGGCAATAATAATCAGGCTGGATTGGAAGCTGCTCATTATAATATGTAAAATATTTGTAATCGTGAACAACAACCTTTATGTCCTCACGAGGAATACCGCGGCTGTTCATAAGAGTTTCTACAAGGCAGTTGATTGTTCGGCCTGAATCAAAAATATCATCTATAAGAAGGATTTTGTCTCCCGGTCGCAGGTTTTCAGGCGGATAAGTCCAGCCGTCAATAAATACCTTTGTATGCTGTGCAATATCTGAATAAGAACGTGCAACAACACCTGCATAAAGCACCGGATGAAACTTCTTTACCTTTGCAAGAATCTTAAAATATTCGCTTATAACGTTTGCCATATATGCACCACCGCGAAGTGAACAGTAAATTACATCAGGGAAAAAGCCATCTTTATATATTTTATTTGCCAGCTTTAATGCATTGTTCCTGACTGTTTCGTACTGCAAAAACTCTTTTATCATATTTTCCTCACATATTCATATTATATATATTATAGAATAAAACGCTAATCTCTACAAATGAAATCTTTTTCGGTAATTATCCGGCAGCCAAGTTCTACCAAATCCTCTTTATTATGGCTGATGATGATGAGAGCCCGGTTTTCCTTTTCTACAAGCTCTTTTGTAATCTCAATAAGTAATCCGCGTTTTTCATCATCCTGGGAATGGAAAGGCTCGTCCATAAGAAGAAGCTTTCCTGGGTACGCAAACGCCCTTGCAATTGAAGCACGCTGCTTTTCTCCACCGCTGAGCTTTTCGGGCATACAGTCAAGCTTATCGCCCAGAAAAAGCTTTTCAAGCATTGTACGGGCCTTTTCTGCAGCTTCCTTTTTTCCACCCTTTGAATTACCGCCGGCTCTTTCCAGAGGAAGCATCACATTTTTTAAAACCGTAACAGAAGGAATGAGCCTAGGTTCCTGAAAAACATACGAGGTGGTAAGGTTTTCTGTTTTTTTAAGACTGCCTTCTATTTGAATTGCATCTCCTTCCGGCATTATTCCGGCAATCCAGTTAAGAAGCGTTGTTTTACCCGTTCCGGTAGGTGCATAAATTCCAAGCCTGTCCCCGTTTACATCTCCGTTTACATCAGGACTGTCCCCTTTATCACCATTCTCACCAATCACAAGATTAAAATTATGAAAAAGGATGTTTTCTTTTTGCCTTATTATGAGCTGACTTATCTGTAAAAGTGGAGATTTTGTTTCCGGCATAATCATAATCCTTTTTTCAAATACCTTTTTACAAAAAACGCAAACAGCTCCTGCAGCAGATAGCTGAACGTTACAAGAATAATTGCAGTTGCAAGAACATACGCTGATTCCAGATGAACCTGATAACGCTGAAGCAGGGTTCCGGCAGCACGAACAGGAAGACTCAAAACTTCACCTGCTACAACAACCTTCCAGGTAAGCCCGAAGGCAGAAACTGCGCCATTCAAAATAAAAGGAATTGCGGCGGGCAGCTTGATGTACTTAAAGCAATCCTTTTTTGATAATGAAAAGCATTGAGCCATATCAAGCAGTTTTTTATCAGCTTCGGAAACACCGGTTATTACAGAAGTTATCATAATCGGCAGAGTCATAAGGATTGAAACAATAATCGGAACGTTAGTAGACTTAAACCAGAACAAAACAATAAGAATTACAGCCGCTACCGGGGTTGCCCTTACAATTGCAATCGGCAGTTCAAAAACTCTTTTACAGAAAGCTGATAAAGCACACGCAAGGCCAATTAAAACACCAAGAACAAGTGAAATTAAAAATGAAACTATGCAGCGGTAAAATGTAAGTAAAAAATTGCTCCAGAACTCAGGGCTTTTTAACAGTTTGCACATAACCTTAATTACCTGAGATGGATACGGCAGAATAAGTGAAGAGCTTGTTTTTTTAGCGGCTATCACCCAGATAATCAGAATCAGGAAAACAGAAGAAATATATGCAATGCACTTTTGTACCTTTTGTCTGTCCATACTCATTATCTAAATTAAATTATATACTATCTGAAGTAGAAACCGTCATCAGGCAATTTTCCACCGATAGAAGCTTCATCATTCTGCAGGAAAAGATTTAAAAGATTTTCTGCTTCTTTTCTGGCATATTCAGAAGAAACAAAAACATAATTTGCTCTTGGAATTGAAGTTGCTACAACTCCCGCTGCAAGTCCAAACTCCAGCTTTTCGCATAATTCACCGGCAGCTTTAGGATACCTTATTGTCCAGCTGCAGGATTCTTCGTATTTCCTCAAAAAGGCATCGAGTAAATCCTTGTTCTTTTCGGCAAAACCTTTTCGTACAACCATTACTGTAAGCGGATAAGTGCTGCCCTTTCCATTAAAATATTCGTATTCATCCTGAATATCAATTGCAACAACAACTTCCTTTGACTTCATGCGGGCAATTGTTGCAAAAGGCTCCGGCACCAGAGCATACTGGATTTTTCCGGCAAGCAGCTGCGGTACAATCTGAGCGGTTGGAATTGAAAAAGAAAGTGTTACGCCATCTTTTGAGTTAGTTTTGATTTCGTTTTTTTCGAGCAGGTATTTGAACATATACTCAGGAGTTGCTCCCTGACCTGCTACATAAACAGTCTTTCCTTTAAGGTCGTCAAAGCGTTTTACATCGCTGCTTTTTGTAATAAGTGCAAGATTTCCTGTTCCTGTAATTCCGCAGCAGACAACTGCACCTGAAGAATTATAAACCTTTGCAGCAACATTCAGCGGCATAAAACCAATGTCAATTTCGTTCTTGAGCATTTTTGGAAGAAGTGCAGGAACATCTGCAAACTTTTCGGCAGTTACCTTTGCACCTTCAATTTCCTTACAGTTTTCTACCAGATATGCAGCCGGAATGCAGCTTGGACCATTTAAAAGTCCTAATCGTACACTCTTTACAGCTTCGTCAGCAAACAAAACAACTGAAGAAACTAACAAAAACAAACAAAGTAAAGTTTTTTTCATTTATTAAAGCTCCAACTTTCTGCCGGAAGTTCCTTTTACTGCGACAGATTCTTTTTCTTTTGAATCTGTTTTACTACTTTTCAGCTTTACTTTCAACTTGTTTTTAACACATTCAACAACTACAAGGTCATACTCTTTATTCTTGTTTGTTAGTATTTCCATTGCAAGAGGGTCTTCAATTTCCTTACGGATAAGACGCTTCATAGGGCGGGCACCCATAGAAGGATTGTAGCCGTTTTCAATAAGATATTCCAAAGCCTTCTTTTTAACAGATATCTTAAGATTCTTTTCTGCAAGCCGCTGAGCTAATTCATCCAGCTGGATTTGCGCAATCTTAGAGATTTCTTTTCGGCTGAGTGCATCAAAAATGATTACATCATCTATTCGGTTGAGAAGCTCAGGGTTCAAAAGCTTTTTAAGCTCATTCATTGCGCTTGCTTTTATTTCTTCGTAAGGTATTACTCCTTCCTGCCTTCCAAAACCAACCTTTCCTTCGTTTGTAATCTGTCTTGCACCGGCATTACTTGTCATAATGATGACGGTATTCCTGAAGTTTACAGTGTGACCAAGATTGTCGGAAAGTTCACCTTCTTCAAGCATCTGCAAAAGAAGATTGAAGATATCAGGGTGAGCTTTTTCAATTTCATCAAGCAGGACAACTGAGTATGGGTGTCTTCTAACCTTTTCGGTAAGCACGCCGCCTTCTTCATAACCTACATATCCAGGAGGAGCTCCAACAAGGCGGCTTGCGGTATGCTTTTCCATAAAGTCAGACATATCTATTCTTATGAGGGAATCTTCGGTTCCAAACAGGTATTTTGCAAGTGCCTTTGCAAGCTGTGTTTTTCCAACTCCAGTTGGTCCAAGGAAAATAAATGAACCTACAGGATGCTTTGGCGATGAGATTCCAGCGCGGCTTCTTCGGATTGCATCAGAAATGATTTTTACTGCATCGTTCTGTCCGATTATAGTGTTATGAAGCTCATCTTCCATTTTTATCATTCGTTCAGTTTCTGAAACACTCATTTCGTGCAGAGGAATACCTGTAATTTCGCTGATTATGCTTTCTACATCGGCAGCTGTAACAAGCTTTGATTTTGCCACTCTGTTTTTTTCAAGAAACTCTGAATAAACGGTAAGCTTTTTCCTTAATTCTATTACCCTGTCGCGGATATAAGCAGCTTTTTCATAATCCTGATCTTCTATGAGTATTCTTTTCTGCTCTTCAAGCTCCTGCTTCATTTTTTCAAGCTCTGCCAGCTCAGAAGGCTTTTCTTCCTCCTGGATTTTTTTAGCAGCACCAGCTTCATCAAGAATATCAATTGCTTTATCCGGCAATACTTTTTCAGGCAGATAGCGTTTTGAAAGACGTACAATGCTTGGAATTACATCTTCAGAATAAACTACGTTATGATATTTTTCGTATTTTGTTTTTACACCTTCAAGTATTTCTTCTGCATCTGAAGTATCAGGCTCTTCAACCTTAACAACCTGGAAACGACGTTCCAGAGCCATATCCTTTTCTATGTGGCGTGTATATTCTTTTGTAGTAGTAGCACCAATAATCTGTATTTCGCCGCGTGATAAAGAAGGCTTCATGATATTGGAAGCATCCATTGTACCTTCGTTTCCACCCGCACCAATTATTGCGTGAAGCTCGTCTATAAAAAGGATTATGTCTTTATTTTCCTGAAGATCATTCAAAATCTTCTTCATCCTTTCTTCAAACTCACCACGGTATTTTGTTCCGGCAACAACAGAAGCCAGGTCTAGCGAAAGGATTCTTTTCTTTAATAAATCAGAAGGAACTTTTCCTTCAGCAATTCTTTCGGCAAGACCTTCAACAATTGCAGTTTTTCCAACACCTGGTTCTCCGGTAAGCACAGGATTATTTTTATTTCTTCTTGAAAGGATTTGAATTATCCGGTGGATTTCTTTGTTTCTTCCTACAACAGGATCAAGCTTTCCTTCCCGTGCCATTTTTGTAAGGTCGCGGCAGAACTCCATAAGGAAAAGCTCTTTCTTTTTCTGCTGTGTTTTATCTGCACGAATATTCTGCTGGCCCTGGCCATTCTGCTGATTTTTACCCTCACCCGATTTAGAAAAATCAAGGTGATTAAAATATTCGCTTACTTCATCAGAAAAAAGACTCTTAAAAACTGTATCTACAAGGTTTTCTGCCTGTGTCTGTTTTATAGAAGAATCCTGTTCATGCTGTAAGTCCATTACTGTAAAACGGGCATCTGCCATATTGTAATCGGCAGCGGCAAAAAAGCGTGAAGTTATGCTTCCTTCTTCACGAATTGCTGCAAGAAGAAGATGTTCGGTTCCAATATAATCATTTTCGAGTGCATTTGATTCAATTGCAGCAATATCAAGCAGCTGCTGATAACGATGACTTAACGGAAGCTTTTCAAGAGTTGGTATTCTTGATTCCTTTTCAAAGTATTTTTCTATTATTTTCTGTAAATCTAACGGATCAAGCAACAGTCTTTCAAAAACCATATATCCTAATCCTTCCTGTTTTTTTAATAATGCAAGAATTACATGCTCTGGCAAAAGCTGTCGGCTGCCAAGTTTTCTGGCTTCGTCCTGTGCCAGTACACCAATTATTTCTTTTGCACGAGGAGAAAAGTTCTTCATCAATTGTCACCTCAAAATATTGTCTTTATATTATCGGCAGAAAGGGGGAAAATCGGCACTGTAAGTTTAATAATTCTTCCGAAAGGGGTCTGCTCAGGACTGCTATTATTCTATGCTTTTCGTAAAATATCAAGAGGCTTTTCTTTGCCTGCTTTTACGGCTGGAATAACAGAAACTATAAGCGAAAGCAGAATTGTAGCTCCCGCAATAAGCAGAATCTGTGCAAAAGGAAGGTCTACCGGTATTTCCTGAAGATAATAGGCAGGATCCATAAGTTTTATGGCTGTAATTTCGCTTGCAGGCACTCCTTTTAAAAGATATCCCGCCTTAGCAAACATATTTACTATTTTTTCTACGAACTGCACTATCTGGTTTGCGTTTACAGAAGCTAAAAGTCCAACCGGCAATCCAAGAAGAACACCACCGCTTCCGCATGCCATACCTGTTATAAGGAAAGAAAGCGTAATTCCAGATGGAGAAGCTCCAAGGCTCTTAAGAATTGCAATTTCCTTACGCCGCTCCATTACAAGCATAACAATTGCTGATGAAACATTTATGGAAGCTACAAGCACAATCAGCATCATTACAAAAACAAGCATAACCTTTGTAGAAGAGAAGTTTTCAAACTCGGCAGAATGAACCTGATCCCATCGGTAAAAATTAGCATATTTTCCAAACTGCTTTTGCATAAAGCGCTGGATTCTTACAAGCTCGGTGGCAAAGGCATCCGGGGTTTCTATCATGATTGTATAGTTGGCAGTATCAAGGGAAAGATAAGAATAGGCATATTCAATCGGGATAAATACCCAAAGTGAATCAAGCTCCTGATAGCCGGAAGTAACTATTGCACAAACCTTAAACGAAGTAAGCTTTGGAGAAACCTTTCCATTTGCAGTTTTTGTGGTGATTATTCTAAAATTGTCGCCGGCGTGGAGATTGAGTGTTTCTGCCATTTTCTGCCCTACTACAGCAGGCTTTGCAGCTTTATCTTCAGGGGCGTTTGCATAATCTTCTACAGAACCTTCAAGAACTGTAAACAGCTTTGTAAACGATTCGTTCTGGGTAAAAATAGCTTTATCCATCGCACGAATCTGAATACCGGTACGCATTGATTTTCCGGCCGCAAGAGCTGTAACACTCACTTCTGGATAAGTGTTCAAAACTCCATCAACCTTTTTTAATTCCTCTGCATAAGCCCTGAAGTTTTCAGCCGTACTTACTTCATTTATGTTACTTGCCACATAGGCCTGAATGTGACTCGATGACAATCCGATTATTCTTTCAGTCATTCCGCTTATCATTCCATTTGTAATTGAAAGAACAACGATAAGCGGAACAATACTCAATCCAATGCAAAGTAAAGCCCCGAACAGACTGCGCCTTGCCGAAGATTTTTTTTCGGTTTTCGGGAAGATAAGGGAACGGGCAAACTTTAACGAAGCTTTAATCGTCATTATTTTTCACTCCGTAAATCAACTTTCTGCAGCCTGCCTTTTACAATCGTATAACAGACATCACCCTTTTCTGCAAGCTTCATATCGTGGGTAACAAGCAGAAGAGTTTTCTGATACTTTTCTACCATAGAAAATAAAAGGTCACCAATCATAACAGCATTTGCCGGGTCAAGATTTCCTGTAGGCTCATCTGCAAGAATCAAAGACGGTTCATTTATTAGCGAACGGGCAACTGCAACACGCTGACGTTCTCCACCAGAAAGCTGCGACGGTAAATGGTCCTTTCTGTCAATTACACCAACATCAGAAAGAAGCTGCTCTGCCCTTGCGACTGCATCCTTTTTTGGCACGCCCGCAATATAAGCCGGCATATAAACATTTTCAAGTGCAGTAAAATCCTTTAAAAGATAATGGAACTGAAAAATCAATCCAAGAAAAGAAGAACGGTATTCAGCAATTTCATCTTCCTTAAGCTTGCCGACATTCCATTTTCCTGCAATTACAGTACCGGCAGTTACAGTATCTATACCGCCAATTACATTGAGCAGCGTACTTTTACCGCTTCCACTTTCACCGGCAATTACAATTTTACGTCCGGCTTCAACCGTAAGGTCAAGGTCCTTTAAAATCGTAAGTCGTTCACTGTCTGTTACATAAGTTTTTTCAAGTCCGCTGATTTCGATTATATTTTTTGATTCAACCGAATTATTTACCTGTGAATTACTCATCGTGTAAAACCTCCGCTACTGTAAGCTTTAGAACATTTCTACTGGCCGCCCAGGATGCAAATAAAGGTGCAGCCACTCCGAACAGGGCAATCATCACTACTTCAGAAAAAAAGATTCTTGCAGGAATGTTTGCATAAACCGCATAGGTTGAGTTCTCCTGAACAAACATTAAGTTTTCTGGAGAAAAAATTGCTGTAAAAAAGTACTGAACGTAAAACATAAAGCTCGAAGCAAGATTAAAAACAAAGTCTGTGTTTATACTTATGAGGAGTCCAAGAATTACACCAAAAAAAGCACCAATTGCACCAGTTGTAAAGCCTCTCATAATAAAAATTGATTTTATCTCGCTGTTTCTGGCCCCAATTGCCGAAAGAATTGCAATTTCGCTGCGGCGTTCAAAAACAAGCCTTCTCATACCATTATAGATATTAATTCCAACTACAACAAAAATTAAAGCTACAAGAAGAAGCAGCATATTTTTTTCTATGCGTAAAGCCCCGAAAAAAGTTTTATTGTAATCTCGCCAGGATTGAATCTTTCCGTCTTTTAGTTTTTTTTGTAGGACGGTTACCGTGTGCATATCGTCGTTACGGTTTTTAAGCTTTATTCCGTAGATTTTTTTTGCAGACTCACCAAAATGCTTTTCGCCGTCCTGCAGGTTTATAAAACAATAAGTGCTGTTTATTTCTGAATAGCCCGAAGAATAAATCCCCGTGACCTTAAAGTTTCTGTCATCTGAAAAAAGACTTACATCGCTTCCACCGCTAAGCACAAGAAGATTCACTGTATCGCCAACGCCGACATTAAGTTTTCTTGCAAGCGAAGCTCCCATTACAATTGAATCTTCGCCGGAAAGGTCAAAGCTTCCACCCGTAATTTTAAGCTGTTCATAAAAGCCCTTATCCTGAGTATAAATAGAAGGATTTACCGCCCTGATAATTGCTGCATTTTCACGGCCGCGTTTTCCTGTCATAAGAGTCTGAGCTTCGTAAAAAGGTGTTACAGAAATAATGTTTCGGTTTTCTTCACACAAGGAATAAAGCAGGTTTTCCTCTTCTTTCGGTAAATCGGTTACCCTAAGATGATAGGAAGAGATTTCCATAATTGCATCAATAAAGCTCATCTGAAAACCATTCATAACGCTCATTACTACAATCAGGGTCATAACACCAAAGCAGATTCCAAGTGTTGCAAGAACAGAAGTAACAGCCGATCTGCCCTTTCGGTCTACACGGGCAAACCGTTTGGAAACATCATTTATCCATCTTAAGTTAGAGAAAAAGCTTTTTCCAGAACGATTATAACTCTGTTTATCCTTCTGCTTAGCTTTTAGCTTATCATTCATAAGTCTTAGTCCTCTTTACAATGCCGCCCACAGTATAAACATCCTTTACCTTTTTATTATTTACATAATAAGTAGTAACTACATAATCATCTTCAAAATAGATTTTTGTAGTGTAATCATTTTTTGCTGTATGCTCTGTTCTGATTTTAAGCTTACCGTTTTCATAATATTCATAAACTGGCGGAATCTCAGCTTCATCATTATCAGAACTGTCACCTTTCTTTACTTTCTTTGCATTTTTAGTATGAACGTAAACCTGTTCCTTATAGCGCTGATTTACAAGAACTCCGTCTGCATATTCATACTCGGTTCCCTGCTCCTTTACAAGATTTCCGTCTTCATCATACGTCCATTTCATTTCTGACTTAAGAAGTTTTTTTTCACCGTTTCCGTTACTCTCACCGCTTCCGTTTGAAATTAAATAAGTTTTATTTTGTACAGCGTGACCGTTTTTATCATAAAGAATATCAAGCTCTTTTTCTGAAGATTTTACAATTCTTTGTTTTGCTTTATCACTCTTTCCTTCATAGAAAAACTCTTCCTGAATTTCAATCTTTGAATCTTCTATACTTGCAATAGTCCAGGTTTCTTTTTTGATAAGTCGGAACTGTGAATCGTAGAGATTTCTTACAACTTTTTGTCCATAGGAATGAATTACAACAGATTTTCCGGCCGCTGCTTGTGGAACAAAAATTTCTTTTCCATATTCAAGGCTTTTCAGTCTGTTCAAGGAATCGGTAAGGATAACTTCTACAGGTGGCAGGTCAGGGCTTTGAGTTTCGCTGCTCTGTGTTTCTTCTTTTTCTGATGATGTCAAAGCACTTTGGTCACCGCCGTCTTCTGCCTTGTTACCGTCCGCCGCTTCTGTGTCAGTTTCGGCTAACACAGCCTCGCCGGAAAGTGAATCTTTTTCACCAGCAGCTTCTCCGGTCTGCCCCTCTTCAGTCTGGGCTTCTTCGGTCACAGCAGTTAACACAGATTCTTCTATAGGCGACTGTACTTCCATATCATTTTCCAGCAAATCCAGCAACTCTGCCGCAAGCCGTTCCTCTTCAATTGAATCGAGCATGGAATCAACCCAGGAGCCGGAATCAAAATCCGGGAAGTTAAAACTGTAACAGTCTATTTTTCCCTTGCAATCCGGATAGTATTTTTCTATAAGATAAAGTGATTCACCGTTTTCCAGAGTATGTAAAAAAAAGAACCTGTCGAGCCTTTCGGGATAATACATGTTGCCTACGTTTCTTTCCGGTTTTCCAAGCCTGTGCTTCATTGCCAGCTGAAAAATCAATTCCTGCGCCTGTGTGGGCTTTTCAGAAAACGAAAGCTTTTTACGAGAACATGAAACTGTCATAACTCCCAAAAGAATCAGGAGCAGGAAAAAAAGCTTCCTCATATTCCCAAAAACTCGTTTATATATTCTTCCGGTTTAAAAGTGTCTATATCTTCATATTTTTCGCCGGTACAAATAAAGGCTACCGGAATGCCAAGCTCTCTGCCAATTGTCACGGCAACTCCACCCTTTGCGGTAGAATCATACTTTGTCATAATCACTGCATCTACACCGACCGCTTCATTGAAAACTTCTGCCTGCCTTAAAGCGTTCTGGCCCGTAGTTGCATCAATAACAATTATCTTTTTATAACAGCCTTCATCAGCCTTAGACTTGCAGGTTTTATCAATCTTCTGAAGCTCGCGGACAAGATTTTCCTTATTGTGAAGACGACCAGCTGTATCTGCAAGAACAAGGCCTGCTCCCTTTGCCCTTACCGCTTCAGCCGCATCAAAAACTACAGCAGAAGGATCTGAACCATGCTGATGACTTACAACACGAATGCCTAATCGTTCTCCATGCAAATCAAGCTGTTCAATGGCCGCTGCACGGAATGTATCTGCACTTGCAAGAACAACATTTTCAATGCCGGAATCTTTGTAGTATTTTGCAAGCTTAGCTACAGAAGTTGTTTTTCCTACACCATTTACGCCAAGAACCATCCAGACATTTACTTTATCCTTCTGGATTTCGGGAGTGTATGCCTTAACGTCTGCAAGCAAAAGCTTTTTTAATTCCAGAATTATTTTATCTTCTTCGCGGATTTTATTATCTGAACAGATTTTCTGAAGCTCATCAACAATAGTATAGGCAGTCTTAGCTCCAATATCACCTTCTACTAAAAGTTCAATAAGCTCATCATAAAAATCATCATCTATGGCTGCTTTCCTGGAAAACAAAGATTTTAATTTTTCACCAAAGGATTTTTTCATTTCTCTGCCTCTTTTTCTTTATCTTTTTGTTTTTTATCTGCTTTTTTATCTTTATGCGGTTGTACCGGAATAACACTGTCTGCCGCTATAAAATATCTTACAAGATTATATACAAACCAGGCACCGCAGCCGATTGCCACCGCTGAAGTTGCAGTTGAAGCAATTTTCCATACCTGTGCATTATCAGTACCTTCGCGGGCCTTGTACTGTCCCTTTGCAACAAAATGAGGAATAAGTGAAATTATAAGAATACTGTAAGCGTTGTAGCTTTTCCTTCTGTATTTTTCTATATAATCATTTCTGTCAAAGGGCTTAGCATTTATTTCTAATGAATTAAGATTTGTAATCATGTTTTCAGGGATATAGAAAAATGCTCCTTCGCCGTTTTCTGCAATAAACTGACCGAGAACGACATCTCCGTTTATTGAAATCACTGATTTTCCGTCTTCTGATTGAGGTGTTGTCAGTCCATTCTGGTAAAAGGTTCCCGCCAGATTTTTTGAATGACTTAAATAAAGCTCACCCTGCACAGACGGCTCCAGCTCAACTTCCACAAGATACTTTGTATTTCCATTAAAGAAATAAGTTGTTCCTGCGGTTCTGTAATTTTCCGAAACTATCTGAACAAAATGAACACCTGAATCAAGAGTAATAAGCTCTCCGTTATTCTGATAAATTACTTCATCAATATAAACAATTGCTTTTTTCGCAGCTTCCGGCGGACTTATACTTACATATAATGATATTGGCAGCGAGTTTGTTATAGAAGGAATAAGGCTCTGTGCAATACTGTCTGATATAAGGTCAAGCTCTTCTATTGAACCTGCTTCAGAAACAGTTGCAAGCTCTTTTGCACCGGGATATACCCTTACAGTAGCCGTTACAAATAAGTAATCGCCATAAATTGTTATCTGACCATACAAAAGTGCATTTATTTTTTTTGCAAGCATTTCGTCTTCAAAAACCTTGCTTCCATAATCTGCTTCATTCAGCGCAGACGACCTGGTATAAAAACCTGTTCCGCCGGAATTGCTTGAACCGCCTGTATATGGAGTTATTTTTTCAATGATAACTTCTTCTTCATCTTCAAAAACATTTTTAAAAAACGTCTTGTATTCTTCAAAGGTTCTGTTCAGTTTGCCATCCTTCTTTTCGGAAGTATTTTTTCCCTGAGACTGCCTGTCTGTATCTTTGCCGGAATCGTTATTTGAAAGAAGCTTATCTCGAATCTCTTTCTGCTGCTTAAGGTTTTCGTCAATCTTATCTTTTATTTCCTGAATTGTTTTTTCTTCTGCTGCAATCTTTGTTTTAAGCTCACGCTCTGTATAGTTTTCAAGAACAAGGGCGTCTCTTTTTTTTACCGCATTTGAAAGCTGAAGAAATAAAGAAAGCCTGTCGTTTTTAAGCTTGTTTGTTTCGCGTTCATAGCTTTCATCCGACGGGATTTCCCTGAACAGTGAATTGTCAAGCTTTTCCAGAATTCGGTTTGGAATATCAATCGTTAAAGCATTTGAAATTGGATCAGCCTTTTTTTGAGTGGAGGCAAACTGCTCTGCGGCAATAATCCAGTTTGTATTACTTGTAGTTGTCTGTGCCGCAAAGCATACCCCACAAAAGAGGAAAATAATGAGAGATGCTGTAAGTTTTTTCAAACAAAAACTATACTTCGTCGTCATCGTCGCCTGCACCATCCATTGGAAGACCTTTCCATTTAGCTACAAGATAAGCGTTCATAAAATCGTCCAGATCGCCGTCCATAACTCCCTGAATATTTCCTACTGAATATTTTGTACGGTGATCTTTTACCATTGTATAAGGACAGAAAACATAAGAACGAATCTGGCTTCCAAAAGAAATATCCTTTTTCTCTGCCGCAAACTTTGAGTTTTCCTTTTCCTTCTGTTCCCTGTAATATTCGTAAAGACGGGCCTTGAGCATGCTCATACAAGCCTGACGGTTAAAAATCTGGCTTCGTTCTGTCTGACACGCAACAACAATTCCTGTCGGAATATGAGTAAAGCGTACTGCAGAATCTGTTTTATTTACGTGCTGACCGCCTTTTCCGCCAGCCCTGTAAGTATCAATTCTTAAATCTTCAGGCTTTACTTCAACTTCAATTGTATCATCCAGCACAGGATAAACGTAAACAGAAGCAAAAGAAGTATGACGTCGTGCATTTGAGTCAAAAGGACTGATTCGGACAAGACGATGAATACCGCCTTCTCCCTTCAAGTACCCGTAAACATAGTCACCGGTAATCTGAATTGTAATTGATTTTATTCCGCCTTCTGCTTCAAGCTCATCTACAACTTCTGTCTTAAAACCGTGACGCTCACACCATCTTAAATACATACGGCTGAGCATAAAGGCCCAGTCACAGGCTTCTGTTCCACCGGCTCCTGCGTGTACAGTAAGATAAGCATCGTTCTGGTCAACTTCGCCGGAAAGAAGATTAAGAATATTCAGTTTTTCAAAGGTTGATTTTGCAGAATCGTACATTGTGCGGACTTCTTCTTCATCGGAAGCTTCCTGCGATTCAACGGCAAGTTCAAACATCGTATCCAGATCATCCATATCTGAAAGGAGTTTTCTCCACGGTTCAACACGATTTTTAAGTTTTTTAATTTGTGACATGACTTTTTCGGCTGCTTTAGGGTCATCCCAGAAGCCTGGTTGGCCAGTAAGGGCTTCTTTTTCGGCAATTGCCTTGTCTATGGCATCGGAGTCAAAGACGCCCCCAAACATTCATAATTTCTTCGCGCAGTTGTTCAATCGGGATTTTAATTTCTTCTAACATAATAGCGTAAGATTATCATAAAAAAGCGAAAAATAAAAGAACAATTTTTATTCAAAAAAATAGCTTCCAGTCGAGTTACGTCTTTCAAAACCGCACGCTAGCGTGCTACACGCTGATGTGCCTTGGAACTATATACGTTTGCCGCTAAAGCGGCAGCACATCAGAGTGTTTTTGAAAGGCGTTCCTCTCCCTCTCGCTATTTTTTCACTTAATTTTCTTTTATCTTTATTTTTTTATTCCGGCAACTTCAGCTTGTCCAGAGAGTAATTAATCCACTTTTTGGTGAGCTGCGGATATGCCTGTGAAGCATTTATAAAGTTTTTTACGGCTTCGTCGTATTTGCCTATAAAGAACTGGGCTTCGGCCATGTAGAAATATGTTCGGTTAAGTACATTTTTGTTTATGTTCAGACTGGTAAGCTTCTGGAACTCTGTGATTGATTCTTCGTATTTTTCCTGAACAAAGGTTGTTTTTAGAATCTCAAACAGGATAAAATCATCACCGCCATCAGGGGAAATCAAATCTTCTTCAAAAAAGTATGGTGTAATTTCGGTATTATTATTTTGTGAACCTGAATAGAACTGTGTTGTAGATTTTGCAGTATAATCGGAAATCTGCTGCTCTTTATTCATTCCTTCAACATAATCAATATATGGAAGCGGAGTTTTTCGCTTTTCGCCATCAAGATAAAGTTTTTCAGGCTCTTCATAAGAAGGAATCTTTCTTTCCGGAATTACAGCAGTAAGATGAGCACCCGTTACCGTTGCATTCATGGAAATCATAATTAAATCATACGGACGGTCGTTGCACACAATTACAGCATAATAGTAATCATTAAAATCACTGATTGTATCTGTATACCCCGTTGTCTCCGGAGAAAGCTCTGCAATCGGAGTCATTTTTTCAACCTGAGCATAAGTTGTAATTGGCTGAGTTGCCCTGTAAAGTAAAAGCTTTGTAATTGCAGGACGAACATTTTTTGGCAAAGTCCAATAAACATTTATTCTGGGACCATTTCCTGCCTGAGCATAAATATCTTGAACAATAGGCTTAACCTGAGCACTTACAGCAAAAGAGAGGAAAGTTAATACCAAAAAAATTTTAAATCTCTTCATAAAATCCTAATAAATATTCCGCAAAAGCTCCAGAATTGAAGGATGACTTACTGCCTTGCGAATTTCTTCAACAAACTCTTCTCCCTTAACCTCTGCTTCAACAACTGTGTTTCCTTTTTCATCAGCCAAAGGAACTGTATCTATAGCGCCAGCCCCGCCCTTTTCCTCAGAATCCTGCGGTAAAGAAACAAGCACTATTTCATCTTCCTCATTTATTCTGTCGTAAAAGCCCTGTCTCTTAATCACAGCAACAGAAACTTCTTCGCCAGCTTCGGTAATTACAAGAGTTCCAACTACATCATTATCTTTGTAAGTCAAACCACTTTCAGAATCGGCAGTTTTGACCTGACCTTTTCTAATGATTTTAAACTCAGAATCCTTTACTACATTTTCGGCACGACCAATGTCTACCAGCACAGTTTTACCGTTTCTCTGCAGGATTTTTCCACGCAATGGCAGTTTTTCAAGCACTGAGTTTCGGAAACGCCTTAAAGTTGTAGAAAGACGGTTGTTTCCGATTGCATAAAAGCTTTCATCTGCAATTTCAAGGCCGGTTCTGCCAGAATAGATTTTGCTGTTTAAGGTTAAATCATTCTGACCTTCATTTAAAGAAAGAAGAATAAAATAATCAAACTTACCGGCGCGTGCATTCTTAAAGGCTTCTCCAAAACCTTCAACCGGTTTCACCTGTGTTTTTACAGATGTAATTGCAATACCGGAAAAAATATCAGCGGCAGCACCAGCTGCAAGCCTGTTTGCATCAGAATGTACAAAGCTTGAACCGTTTTCTTCATAGAAAATTGCAATATTCCAGCGGGTTTTATCAAGATATAAAGAATCTACCTTCCACTGTTCTGCTATATTATTTTTAAGCAGGAACTCATAAGCTTCTGTTTTATCTGCAAGCTCAGTTTTCTGTTTAGCATTAAGCTCCGAATCGTTATTAGCCTTTATAAACCTTAGCTGCTCAAGATAAAACTCGTACATTCCGTTCATTTCAAGAATATTTGCATAGGCTGCACGGGCTTCATAATTCATCGGGTCAAGAATTAAAGCACGCTGATATTCATAAACAGCCCCGGAACCATCATAACGGCCGGCATACTGTCTTGCATTATTCAAATGATATTCTGCCCACTGTTTTCTGCGTGCATCGGTAAGAGGAAGCGTATCACGGATTTCCATTTCCATGGCACTCCGCATAAGCTCATCCTGTGGAGCAATTGAAAGTCCTGTTGACCAGGTACCGATTGCATCATTGCTTTTACCCATACGCAGCTGTGAGCTTCCCTTTATGTACCAGGCATTTGCATTTTTTCTGTTGCGGCGGATAAGGAAATCACTTATATCAATTACTTCAGAGTATCTTCCCTGCTCATACAAAACTGTAGATAAAAGCTCGTATGCCTTTTCGTAATCTCCGTTTACTTCTACAGCAATTCTACAATGCTTTTCTGCAGTTTTAAGGTCACCCTTCATACGGTAAACAATTGCAGCAAGATAATGAACCTCAGGTTCTCCTGAATAATAAGAAAAGGCCTGATGCAGGTAAGTTTCGGCTTTATCATACTTTCCGTTTTCTGCACTAACAAGCGCAAGTGAAAGCAAAGCCTTTCTGTTTGTATTCTGACGTTTTAATGCTTCGGCATACTGATTTTCTGCACCGGAAGAACGTCCTTCGTAAAGTTCAATTTCTGCAAGTCCAAAGTGAGAATCAATGTCATTCGGATACTTTTTAAGAACTTCTTCAAAAACCTTGCGGCCTTCATCAATTTCTCCAAGCGAAATGTAAATCATGCCCTTAAGGTTTTTAATTCTGCTGTTTTCTTTTTCGTATTTTTCTGCATTTTCAAGATACTGGAGCGCAAGATTAAGTTCGCCAAGCTTATACGAGCATTCAGAAAGCTTGTACCAGGCATCTGTAAAAGCAGGATTTTCAGCCGTAATTTCAAGGAAATACTGTGAAGCAAGATAATAGTTTTCATTCTGCTGACATTCAATTCCCTGATTATAAAGGGACATAATATCCTTACTTTTTCCTGCCGCAGAAAGAGAAAAAACAGCTGCACAACTTAAAAATACAATGGCAATTCTACTCTTCGTCAACTTCTTCATCATCACCGTTTCTTATAACTTTAATTACGTTGATTCTATGTCCTTCCATATCCTGAACTATAAAATCATAGTTTTTCCATGTGGACTTTTCATATTTTACAGGAACCTTTCCGAACAAGTCAAAAACAAAACCGCCGAGTGAATCAAAATCTTCATTCGGGAAAGCAGCTCCAATTGTTTCGTTCAAATCATCAAGATCTACGCGGGCATCGCAAAGCCAGACATTTTCGTTTACAGTGATTATATCCTCGCGTTCCTTGTCAAACTCATCCTGAATATCGCCGACAATTTCTTCTATAATATCTTCCATTGTAACAATACCGGAGATTCCGCCGTATTCATCAATTGCAATTGCAATATGAAGATGATGACGCTTAAACTCGCGCAGAAGAGAATCAATTCGTTTGCTTTCCGGAACAAAATATGGCTTTCTTATGATTTTTGTAAGCTCAACATTCTGCAGGTTTTCTGAAAGTGATTTAAGCAGATCCTTTACATAGAGAACACCTACTACGTTATCAATTGAATCTGTATATACAGGGAATCGTGAATGTCCGCTTTTTACAATTTTTTCAATCAATTCTTCTCGTGGAGTATCAGAAGAAATAAAATCTACGTCGATTCGGGGAATCATAACTTCTTTTACCGAAGTTTTTGATAAATCCTCTACTCCCTGAATCATATCCTGTTTTTCTTCGTTTAATATTTCCTGCTGTATTGCTTCTGCTTCGGTAGCAGCATTTTTATTCTTTTTTTTGCGGTTAAAAAAGCTCATTTTATAATTTTTTCATCCTTTAATTTTTCAAGTATTGTTTCCTGAAGCTTAAGCATTTCACATTCAGGGGCTGTTCCTTTTTCGATATGCTCCTCTCCGTGATCCATTCCGTTAAGATGAAGCAGTCCGTGAACTAAAAGCCTCTTAAGCTCATCATTTTTAGTCTCATCAAAATATTCGGCATTTACCGGCAAAGTCTCAAGACTTATTGCAATGTCACCAACGCATTTCCAGGTTCCTTCCTCATCTTCGTAAACTTCATCGTTTTCAAAAGATAAAACATCGGTTGTGGAATCTATGTTACGGTAAGACTTATTCAGCTCCTGCATATAACTGTCATTACACAAAAGGACAGAAACCTCTTCGCCGTCGTATTTAAGCTCTGTCATGGCTTTTTCTACAAACTTTTCTACGTTTTCAAACCACTCCGGCTGTTCGAGTCCTTCCTGCATACAAACAAATATTCTATTTGGCATCTTTTCCCTCTTTTGTTTCTTTAGCTTCTTTGTCAGCTTTTTCAGGAACCTGTTTTTCTGGAGACTGTTTTTCCTGTACCTGTTTATCAGGGTCCTGCTGGTTCTGGTACTTAATCCGGTTATGATAGAAGCCTGTCAAAAGTCTTACAAAGGATTCCTTAATTTTTGAAATATCCCTGAATGTAAGATCACAGTTATCAAGCTGTTTATTTTCTACCTTCTGGTTTATGAGCACAGTAATAAACTTTTCAAGACGGCTTGAAGTAGGATTATCGAGTGTTTTACAGGCAGCTTCAACTGTATCTGCAAGCATAACAACTGCAGATTCCTTAGAAGAAGGCGGATTTCCAGGATAAGAAAAATCTTCCGGCATAAGGGTCGGGTCCTTTTCCTTGCCTTCCTTGTAAAAATATGAAATAACGCTGTTTCCGTGATGTTCCGAAATTATGTCGATTACAGCCTGCGGAAGATGCATCTGATGTGCTTTTTCTACACCCTTACGTACATGGCTTTTAATAATTGAAGCAGAAAGAGTTGGGTTGAGGTCGGCATGCTTGTTTTCGTGGTCAAACTGATTTTCTACAAAGTACTCACTCTGCTCTATTTTACCAATATCGTGATAGTAACCGCCTACACGTGCAAGAAGGGCATTTGCACCAATTTCGCGGCAGGCACTTTCGGCAAGCTGCGAAACCATAATTGAATGATTGTAAGTACCGTTTGCCTGAATCTGCATCTGCTTGAAAATAGCACTGTTTGTATCACTTAAATCCATAAGACGGAATACGGAAGCGGTGTTCAGCATATATTCCAGAGGAGTAAGGAAGCCTAAAGCCATGGCACCTGAAAGGAAACCGTTTGCAATTACTCCGCCGAATATTTTTGCCATATCGGAAAAAGTATCGTTGAAAATCACTGTAAGAATAAGAATAAAAACAAAATTAGAAATGGAAAGCATGATTGCTGCAAAAATCAAATCAAGTCTGTTATCAATTTTTCGTACAATTCCGTGGGCACAGAAGGTAACTGCAAGCGTAAACAGGAAAGGAACTAATTCCCACTCAGTTGCACAAAGAACACCAAGCGACATTATAAGGGAAAGAATTACCGCAGAAGTCTGTCCGAACAGAATTGTTGCCAGCATAATACACAAAGCCGAAGGAATTATAATGCAGATTGAATATGGATCTGAGAAAAATCCGAGTTTTCCAAAAAATGCTGTAACTGAATAAACAATAAGGAAGCATACAACATGGAAAATCGGCTCTTTAATCTGAATCTTGCGCTTAAACGGCAGGAAAGAAAAAAGAGTGTACCACAAAATACCAAGCAGGAATAAAAACAGCTCTGAATCTGCAAAAGCCCTGTAGTCTATGTATTTTGGAGAAGCTGCCATTTTTTTAAGCTTGGCATAACCTTCTTCTGTAATCGGAAAGCCTTTTTTTATGATTTTTTCGCCAGCCTGAATAGAAACTGCTTCTACATCATCAGGGAGAATAGTTTTTGGAGAAATGATTGTTCTGTCTGCAATCTGTCCGATTTCGAACTCATCAAGTGAATAATTTGCAACAGTTTCGGTAGTGCTTACTTTTAAAAAATTAAGTGCCGAAACTGCCAGATAAGCAATCAAAAAAAGAAGCAGATAGTCATAATGCTTTTTTATATAGTCTCCGAGCATGGCAAAAATATTAGCCTTGAGGCTGTTCTTTTCGCCTTTATTGTTCCTGTTTTTCATTTTCGTACGCCCTTACAATCTTTTTTACAAGATGGTTTCTTACTACGTCATCTGCAGTAAGCTCCATAAAGCCTATATCTTCTATTTTATACAAAATACTGATTGAATGCACTAATCCTGACGGTGTTTTTTTAGGAAGGTCAATTTGAGTCGGGTCGCCGGTAATAAACACCTTGGAATTGTCGCCCATTCGTGTAAGGAACATTTTCATCTGGGTACAGGTGGTGTTCTGGGCTTCGTCAAGGATGATTACGGCATTGTTTAAGGTGCGGCCACGCATATACGCAAGCGGTGCAACCTCTATAATTCCGGCTTCTGACAATTTGCGGACAGTTTCTGGTGTAACAATTGCTTCCATTGCATCGCGTAAAGGACGGAGATACGGGTCTATCTTCTGTTCCAGATCTCCGGGTAAAAATCCAAGGCTTTCCCCCGCTTCTACAACCGGCCGGGTAATGATGATTTTATTCTTTTTGTGCGATAAAACAAGCCTTAAAGCTTCTGCTACTGCAAGAAAAGTTTTTCCACTTCCTGCACTGCCCGTACAGAAAACCATATCTTTTGTCTGTAAAAGATTTATGTATTCAGCCTGATTTTGCGTTCGCGGGTAGATTTTTTTTACACTTCCCGGAACAAGAATTGAGATTTCATCGGCATTTACCTTTTTCTGCGTATTCAGGACCGAAACTACAATATCTTCGGTATTTCTGCCGCCGTCGTAAATCTCGTCTATGATTCTGTCCATTATAAACTGGAACTTTTGTGTTATTTCGGGGTCTTCGGATTCTATTGATATTTCGTTACCTTTTGTATATACCGAAACACCAAGACTGTCTTCGATGAGCTGCAGATTACTGTCATTTGTTCCACAAACACAAGAAAGTACGTCATTATCGGGAACTACAATTTTATATTCACTCACAATAGAATAATTATAAAGTATAGCAGACCATTATTCAACATTTTTGGCAGCTGTTTACAAACCGTATTATTTCGGGTTAAGTTCCCAGACTTTTTTCTCTTTTGTCTTGTTGTATTCGCTTACGATTGTAGTTTTCATGCTGTCCATTGGCTTCCAGACAATTCCAATAGAGATATATGGGTCAAAATTATAGGTGTATTGGCCATCTTGTTTTACAAGCTTTGGTTCAAACTTCCAGGTCATATTAAAGGACCAGTCGTGAAGGTCGTGGGAAGCTGTCATGCTTAAAGACTTTAACTTAAAGCCGGATGCTTCCCTGTTTGCAGTAAAACCACCCTTTGATGCTTCGCCAAAAGCCATACCAAAGGAGCGGAATAAATCTCCAAAGAATTGAGGTACAAACCAGCTTCCACAGTCATTATAGATACTATCCTTTCCCTGGAAATACCAGTAGAGAGTTGAGTTTCTTGAGGTTGCAGAGAATGACAGGGTAAGCATATCGCCAATCTTAAAGTTTAAGGATGGAGAAAATGTTAAATAACTGTTTGTAGGACGGATTAAATCTGCAATTACACTTGTTGACAGGCCTGGTGCAAAACTGATTTTCTTTGACCACTTATAGTAAGTTTTTGTTTCCGGGCTCCAGGAGAATGACAATGAATATGGAATAAACTCCTTATAGTTTTTTCCCTCGGAATTAGTCTTGGCAATCCATCCCTGACCTTCTTCAAGTTCATAATTCTGTGTATAAGACATTGTATAGGCAGCCGTTATTCTTTTCCAGGAAAGCGAAACTTTCATACTGTCTAAGATATCCATACCGGTTCTATTGTCTTTTTCAAGCTTGTCGCTGTCAGTTGTGAGCGAAAGTGATTCTGAAAGCTTTAATGAAGAATTAAAAAGATTAAGGGATAAAGCCTGCGAAAGTGTATTATATTCGTATTTTGATTTGTTTGCTTCTTCTGTATCGGTAGAGCTTGAACTTGCCCTTTCCTGAAAGCTCCAGGAGAATGAACTGCTGACATAAGGGAAAGTAAGATTTAATGACAGTGAATGCTTTACCTGCTGTGGCGGCAATGTCATTGACCAGGTAAAGTTCTGTTTAAACTTATTATTAAGCTCATTTGCGCCAAGCGTAAAGTTTACGGTATTAGTTGTGATGATTTTACGCTTAAAAGTCTTTTCTTCATCCTCATCTGCCCAGTTTTCGTCATCCCAGTAATCATGCAACCAATAGCTTTCCCATGCATCAGAGGATTTCCAATATGTTTCCCAATTAGTATCGCTTGAAGTTCCCTTAAAATCCCTTCTGAATAGTTTTAAAGTTGTATTCCAGGAAACACCGGTATCTGCAAACATAGGAACATAAGAAAAAGGCTTAAAGCTTATAGTATTTGTATTAGAAATTGTCTGACTTTCTGCCTTGTGGTCTGCAAGAATAAGTGATTTCTTTTCTGAAGTTGTTACACCGTCTGTATTAGGATGTCCCTGTAAGATTGGATCCCAGGAAAACTTATTTGTCATTGTAAAATAATTGCCACCGTATTTAAGGTTACTGGAAAGAGAGGTTGGCATTTTGTAGGTGTACATAAAGGATTTTATCTTAGTCCAGTCAAAATCTTCCTGAGTATTGAGATAAGTTCTTGTACTTTCTGCTCCAGTAGCTTCATTTACAATATAGGATTCTGTTGTTCCGTAAGAAAACTTTGTAGTAACTGTTGGAGCGATTGAATAACCAAGTGAATAAGAAAGTCCCGTCGGTACAGTTACAGAAGATGAAGATGATGACGAAAACTCCGGAAGCTTTACAAGCAGATTTTTTAACAGTGCATTTTCCGGATTTTCTTCAGTTTCAGAAGCTTTTTCCTCAGATTCAGTATCATTTTCCTGCTGTTCTGTTTTTGCCTGCTCAGATTGTTCTGCCTGCTTTTCAGAGGATTCGCCATCATTTTCTGCCTGTTCCTGCTGTTTTTTCTGCTCTTCCAGCTCTTTTTCTTTTTTCTGTGCAAGCTGTTTTTCTGACATAAGCTCTTCGGGCTGTACAAGAGGAACTGTGTATTTTACCGTTTCTTTTTTGGCAGTTGATGAAGAAAGCGGCCACTGGAAAATCGTTCCGCTGAGAGAAACAGATGCTGTAGCCGGAGTAACTTCTGTTGGATAATAGAACTTGCGTTCCGGTGTGTAAGAACTCCAACTATCACCATTAGCTATGTTATCCTTAATTCTATCTTTATCTGATTTATCAAATGAAGCAGTTGCCGTACCAAAGCTCAAAGAAGAATCGAGCTTTATAGAAAGCGATGAAATATACGGCTTTAAGGCTGCAGGTAAAGTTGGAGAATATGAATTACTGATTTTCCATGCAAAGGTTGAGTATTCACTTTGTGAAGAAGTAGTGTCATCACCCTGTAAAAAATAAGAAATCCAGTCCATAGATTCCTGACGGACCATAAAATCGTAGTAGAAATACGGGTCTGTATATAAGGGCATTTGAATTGTTGTTCTAAAAGGCTTTGAAAGTGAAAGCTCAAGATTTGCACCGTATCTGAATGGAACTTTCAAGCCCATAAAGTTTGATTGATCCCAATAAGTTTTATTTGCAGAAGAAATAAAGCTGTAATTATTATTTGCAAACAGGGTCTTACTAAAGCCTAAATCAACATTAAACTTAAGGTTTGTAATGTTTTTGTTCTTTGGCTGGAAAACACCTTCCAGACCGGCAAAATATCCAAGCTTGGAATAATAATCAGCCATAACCTTGAGGTAGGTAGAAGTTGTTCCGCTGTAGTTTTCATCAAGATTATGAAGAATAAGCCCCTGTCTTTCCTGCTCCTTTAAGGTTGTAGGCTTCATAAAATTGTAAAGACCCTTTAAGGCTTCGGCAGAAGAAGTTGTTTCTTCCGAAGAAGAGGATGATGAAGATGATTGAAGCGGTTTTCGTCCCAGAATATAATAAGTATTCTGTACAGTAAAACCCTTTCGGTCTGATTTTGAAAATACAGGATTAAAAATCAGCTCATCCTTTGGGTAATAGAATGCAGGAAGATACAAAACAGGTACCGGTCCTACATAAAGCAGGGCATTAAAAAATGCAAACTCACCGCCGGGCAGCAGCCAGGTTCTTGTAGCATCAATATGCCAGTGCGGGTCTTCATCATCACAGAAAGTAAGCTTTGAGTTTTTAAAAGAAATTGTATTCGACTGACTTTTGCCGAACAAATCAGAAAAAACTATAAGTGTAGAACCCGAAGGAAGATTAAGTGCATCACTTTTTGTCTGAACTACACGTCCTCCGTCAAAAACACCTTCCAGGGTTGAAGTATTCATTAAAAGTGAGTTAGCTGTTGTTTTTTCACCGCCGGCAGAAGCTCCTTCTGTAACGATTTCAACATTACCCGAAGCAAAAAGCATTTCGGTAGCACGATTATAAGTAACCTTATCTGCCTTTATGCTAGTTTTATTGCTACCCTTTTTTACGGAAATCTCAACGGCACCTTCAAGTTCAATTAAATCCTCACTGCCATCCTCCGACTTTTTGTACGAGGTCTGCATTGAGTTTTCTATAGTGATTGTTGTAACTTCGGATTCCTGGGCAGAAAGATTTGAGGAAAGAAATATGAAAAATAAAGTAAATAACAATGTTTTTACAAACTTTTTAAACATAAAAACCTATTCCTCAAAAGATATCCGGGTCAAGCCCGAATATGACATTTTTTTGTACAAGAATATGACACTTCCTTTCGTATATAAATATGACCTTTTGTCATTCTCCGGCTTGACCGGAGAATCTTTTCTCATGCTCCAGCTGCTGCTTTACAAACTGACCGGTATAGCTTTTTTTGCAGGCTGCAACCTCTTCCGGCGTACCGGTAGTAATTACAGTACCACCGCGGGTTCCACCTTCCGGCCCTAAATCTATTATATAATCAGACTGGCATATTACGTCAAGATTATGTTCAATCATAACAACAGTATTTCCATTATCAACAAGCTTTTGAATTACGGACATAAGCTGCTTTACATCTGCAAAATGAAGTCCTGTAGTCGGTTCATCAAGAATATAAAGAGTTTTGCTTGTAGCTGGACGGGCTAGCTCGTTTGCAAGCTTTACACGCTGGGCTTCACCACCAGATAAGGTCAAAGCACTCTGTCCCAGCTGAATATAACCTAAACCAACCGATTGTAAGGTTGCAATTTTTCTATATATATGAGGTATTCCCTGGAAAAAATCACAGGCTTCATCAATCGTCATATTGAGTACATCATTTATACTTTTGCCCTTATATTCAACTTCGAGTGTTTCGTGATTAAAACGCTTCCCACCACAGACTTCGCACTGAATGAAAACATCCGGTAAAAAGTTCATTTCAATTACTATTTCGCCAGCACCCTGACAATTTTCGCAGCGACCACCCTTTACATTAAAGCTGAATCGTCCCTTCTGGTAACCGCGCACCTTACTTTCCGGCAAACTTGCAAATAAATCACGTATAGAATCAAAAACACCAACATAAGTTGCAGGATTTGAACGCGGTGTACGTCCAATTGGAGACTGGTCAATATTTATGACTTTATCAACCCCTTCTATACCGTCCACCCCTTTGCAGGCACCTACAGGATAATCTGTACGCATAATCTTGTTACTTACAGCCGGATAAAGAATATCGCGCATAAGGGTTGATTTTCCCGAACCGCTTACACCAGTAATGCAGGTAAAGGTACCAAGCGGAATCTTTACAGTTATATCCTTTAAGTTATGCTCTGTTGCACCATTAACAGTTATGAACAGACCGTTTCCCTTACGTCGTTCAGCCGGAATATCCATACGCAGCTTACCTGCAAGATACTGTCCTGTAAGGCTATTCTTTACTTTTGCAACTTCATCCGGAGTTCCTGCAGCTACAACCTTACCGCCATTTACACCGGCACCCGGTCCCATATCAATAAGGTAGTCGGCTGTACGAAGAGTCTGTTCATCATGTTCAACAACAATTACCGTATTTCCGTTATCTCGGAGATTTATGAGTGTGTCTATAAGCCGCTGATTATCGCGCTGATGAAGTCCGATTGACGGTTCGTCAAGAATGTACATAACGCCGCACAGGGCAGAACCGATTTGTGTTGCAAGACGGATTCGCTGAGCTTCACCACCGGAAAGTGTTTCTGCGGCACGCTCCATTGTAAGATAGTCCAGTCCAACATCACGCAGAAAGCGGAGACGAGCACGGATTTCTTTCATTATCTGGGCAGCAATCTGGGCTTCGCTTTCGGAAAGCTGGAGTTCATCAAAAAACTTAATTGAATCTAGAACAGAAAGCTTACATAGCTCGTGAATATTCTTATTGCCGATTGTAACACCAAGAGCTTCCGGTCTGAGCCTCATTCCGTGACAGGCAGAACATTCGTGAATAGACATAAACTTTTCTTCTATATTTACACGCATGGATTCGCCCCAGGCTTCCTTGTAACGGCGGGTCATTTCGCGTAAAACTCCGGGCCACGGTCTGTTATATTCTGAATAGCCTTCTCCACTCTGCTTTTTGTAAATCCAGTGAAGCTTACGGGTTTCGTCACCATTCCATACAAAATCAAACTGTTTTTTTGTAAGCTGGTCTATCGGCGTATCAAGCGTAAAGCCTTCTGCTTCGGCAACTGCATTGAATATGCTCCTGTTCCATTCGCCTGTAGGATTGAAAAAAGGAAAAGCTCCCTGATTAAAGCTTAGTGATTTATCGGGCAGGATTTTATTATAATCCCACTCCATTTTTTCGCCCAAACCTGTACATTCAGGACATGCGCCAAAAGGATTATTAAAGCTGAATAGTCGTGGCTGTAAATCTGGAATGGAAATACCGCAGTCAGGGCAGGCATTTTTCTGACTGAAAAATACTTCTACTTCCTTCTGGGCCTGTGCTTCGGCTTCGAACTCACCGGTTGCATCTTCGGGAACACGGCGGCTGATTATTACAATTCCGTTTGCATTTTTAAGTGCAATTTCTATTGAATCGGCAAGGCGCGACCTTACATCATCTGTTTTTTTAATTCTGTCAACGACAATTTCGATTGTATGCTTTTTCTGTTTATCAAGCTTGATTGAATCTTCAAGTTCAGCCATTACACCGTCTATTCTTGCACGGATAAAACCTGACTGTTTTGCATCATCAAGGATTTTCTGATGCTCACCTTTTTTTCCGCGGATAACCGGAGCAAGAACCTGCATTTTTGTACCGTCTGGCCAGCTCATCACTGTATCTATAATCTGGTCAACAGACTGTTCACGAATCTCGCGTCCGCACTGAGGACAATGAGGATGCCCCGCACGTGCATAAAGCAGACGATAAAAGTCGTAAATCTCGGTGATTGTGCCAACTGTTGAACGCGGATTTTTATTTGTTGATTTCTGTTCAATTGAAATTGCAGGGGACAGACCTTCTATAAGATCTACATCAGGCTTATCCATACGGCCAAGAAACTGGCGTGCATAGCTGGAAAGCGATTCCATATAACGACGCTGCCCTTCTGCAAAAAGGGTGTCGAATGCAAGTGAGGATTTTCCGCTGCCACTAAGTCCAGAAATTACGACCAGTTTATTGCGTGGGAGCGTAACATCTATGTTCTTTAAGTTATGCTCCCGCGCACCACGAATCACAATCTTATCATCTGTCATAGTGGCGTATTATAGCAGAAAATCAAAGAGTGCGCTATAGGTTCGTATAGGGTTTTAAAATTACTTCAACAAACCTTTGCTTGTCTTTGCAACGTGCTTGAATACTTCTTCAAAGCGGTTCAAGGCTTCATCAATAATTTCCGGTGTATCGGCAAGTGATGTGTAAAGACGTGAACCGGCAAGTGTTACGATTCCGTTTGCCATGTAAGCGGCACCCATTCTTTCCATAGAATCCTTACGAACATACATCATATCTTTATGCTTGAGGATTCCAAGTGCAGATTTCAAGAAGCTCAGAGAACTGAAATCAAAGCTCATTGCACCTGTACATTCAAGGTGGCAGATTGAGCCCTGGTTGTAAGCTACGAATGGAAGTCCGTATTTAGAAATCAAACCTTTTAAACCGTCTGTAAGTCGGTCGCCCATTTTTCCTGCAATTTCGCAGGCATTTGTACGGGCAATTTCCTGAATTGCAGCAGTTCCGGCTACACATGAAAGTGGATTTGCAGCAAGAGTTCCGCCTACATAAGCGCGGTGTTTACCGGTTGCAAGTCCGGCAGCCATAAGCTGAGCGTATTCTTTCTTTCCGCCTACACCACCGGCTGCAGGATAACCACCGGCTACGATTTTTCCAAAGATTGTCAAATCAGGTACTACATCAAAGTATTCCTGTGCACCACCAAGAGCAACACGGAAGCCGGTTACAACTTCGTCAAAAATCATAAGTGCACCGTATTTGTCGCAGAGCTCGCGCACCCCCTTGTTGTAGTCTTTTGCAACAGGACGGGTTCCGCTTTCAGGACCAACTGGTTCAATTAAAACTCCGGCTGTTCCACCCTTTGCCTTATTGCGACGGAGGATTGTTTCGAGCATGTTAAGGTCATTAGGACGGCATTCATCAATCTGTCCGTAGATTCGGCTTGGGATTCCGTGTGATTCAAGAAGGTTTCGGCTGCCAGGGATTTTCAAACCATAAACAAGCTGATCAGACCAGCCGTGATAAGCACCACCCATTTTAATGATTCGTTTGTGTTCTGTTGCAATTCGGGCAATTCGCATTGATGCCATACAGGCTTCAGTTCCTGAACAGAGCATGCGGAACATTTCTACGTTAGGCATATGCTTGTTGATTTCCTTTGCAATCATCAGCTCTGATTCATGAAGAAGACCAGTTACAGGGCCACATGTCTGCAAAAGTTCAATAACACGTTTTCTTACAGGCTCATAATTTGAACCGAGAATTGTAGGTCCGCCAGCCTGAAGGAAGTCAATATATTTGTTTCCATCTTTATCATAAAGATAAGCACCATCTGCTTTTTCCATACACATTGGGAAGGGTTTGTTAAAAGCAAGGTTATGCTGTACGCCGCCCGGAATATAGTTTTTTGCTTCCTCAAATACTGCCTTTGATTTTGTACATTTTTCATCGTAATACTTCATGATTACATTCTGATAGTAATCATCAGTAACTTCCCAGATTTCCTGGCTTGTAAGATTTTTGAGCTGGCGATTAATCTCATCAGGATCATCCCATCTGCTTATTGCGCAATTTGTCATTTCTTGCCTCCATTGTATTTTTAATTATTTGCCTCAAGGGCGTTTTTATTTGTATCCAGACTATCGCGGAAAACGAAAAATCTGTCATATACATATTCAGTTGTAAGGTTCAGCACCATATTGATTACGGTTGTGAACTGTCCCTTCAAATTGTCTACTGCTCCCCAGTTGAAGCTGCAGAGATATTTCTGCAAAAAGGTTGTTGCCGGAGTGAAAACCGCATAGAACAGTGCAACCTTAAGCATTGCAACAGGAACATTTGTTGCAGACTTGAACGTAAACTTTCTGTTGAACGTAAAGTTCCAGATTACGGAAAGAATAAGCGCAACAAGATAGCTTACCCAATATTTAATCTGCGGATCAGCTGTCATGGATTCCCATGGGAGACATTTTTCCAGAAGAGTTTCTGAAACAATTTCGATTACGCCGGCAGAAACAGAAAACAGGAAAAACTTAAGAACACGGAGTCCTTCTGTTTTTTTGTCTGATTTTGATTTTGTGTGTTCTGACTTTTCCTCAATTTTTTCATTTTTCTTTTTTGAATACTTTAACTTAAAAACCGTACGCATAAGCCAGCAGTCAAATGCGCCAAGCGTAATTTTTTTACCGCACGCTGCTGTGTACAGCTTTGAAATACCTGCCTTGTTTATGAGGATTTCGAGTGCTTCTACATCATCTTTATCTTCTGCCTTTATGATGCAGCCGACACCTTTTACAAGAACTGCATCATTTTTTTCAAGCACTGTCATAATCTTCTGAAGGTCATTTTTGCAAACCTTAAGCTTAGCACCAAGCATCTGGCTCATATCATCAAGCTGGGCTCTTATTCCGCCAAGCTCTGCAAGCTTTTCCATAAGCGGAGAATCAACAATTTTCACATTCGGATATTTCCTGGCGATTTTTTCAGCCAAATCAACAGCTCGTTCAGAAAGTGGTGACGGAACAAGCATCTGTTCTATACCGCCCACCTTTTTGTCCACGGTGCGCTTACAAACTTCTTCCAGAACTTCTGCTTTGTGAATTGCATCTTCTTTGTCTTTTCCCAGAATAACTGCTCCGTGATGCAGCATAAGGACTGTTTTGCTGCCGGCCTTTAAGGCTTCTTCAACACCTTTTTTAAGTTTTTTAGTTCCCGGCAGACCATAAGAAGCAACCTTTATTTCTCCAAGAAGAGATTTTTCTTCATCAGTCATTTCAAGGGTGCTGGTACCAACCAATCCGATTGCAGTTGCATAATCCTGATGAGTATGAATAACAAAATTAACTTCGGGATACTGGGCATAGCAGGCGGCGTGAATGCGTTTTTCACTTGAAGGCTTACGGCCGGTCCAGGTTTCATCTTCCATATTAAAAAGAGGAATATCATCGGCTGTTAGTGTTTCATAACCAAGTCCGCTTGGAGTTATTGCAAAATGCTTTTCATCAATGCGGCTGCTGATATTTCCCCACGTTCTGGCTACAAGTTTTTTTTCAAGCAGGATAAGTCCTGTCTGTACAATGCTGTTTTTTATTTCATGCTCGTTCATCATTTTCCCCTTTTACAAACATTTATAAATTGATTTCCCTGAACAGCTTTTTGTTCGTTGGATATATTGATTTGAAAACCTTGTAATTCTTATCGTACACAGCTTTGTTTTCTGCATTCGGTGTGAATACTTCCTTTACCCTTACAAAATCCTTAACCTTATCAATAGAAGGAATCAAGCCTCGTCCTATACCTACAAGCATTGCGGCTCCCACTGCTCCAACATCCTGTGCGTGTTCAACTGTTTCAATTTTGCGGCCTGTAATATCGGCAAGAATCTGGCAGGTAACTTTAGAAAGTGCGCCCCCACCAACAAAGCGGATTGTGTCGCTCGATTTTACTTTAAGCTCTTGTGATTCAAGCATCCAGCGCAAGTGAAAACAGATTCCTTCAAGCACGGCGCGAATCATCTGAGTTTTACCGGTTCCAATGTTTATGTTAAAGAAAACTCCTGCTGCATTTGGATCTTCGAACGGGCAGCGGTTTCCGTGAAGCCAGGGCGTAAATACAACACCGTTGCTTCCGGCTGGAACATCCTTGATTGTATCGCTGAGATAATCATAAAGGCTTTCGTATTCTGTTTCCTTGCTTTCGGCAACATCCTGCTTTTTCAGATAGATTCCGATTTCATCAAGAGCAAGGTGTTCTTTTACCCACTCAAAGCATTTTCCGGCAGTTTCCATTTCTGCAAAATAATTGAATCGTCCACGAACCGGTCCCATTGCGGCTGCGATTGAATGGCTTGCATCTACAATCTGTTTGTTTGTAACTGTACCAACCCAGCCGGAGGTTCCTGAATAAATGTGTGTGTCGCCGACATTCGTATAGCCTGCGCCTACACCAATAAGGGTTGCATCTCCGCCACCGCCATAAACATCAATTCCTTCCCGTAACCCAAGTTCACCGGCTGCTTTTGGAGTAAGCTTTCCTGCAACCTGATAACACTCAATTACACGAGGAAGATGCTTAAGGTTTACCTTAAACATCCGACAGAGTTTTTCACTCCAGCTGTAGTTGTTGGAATTATACAGGAAAGTTGACCAGGCTGAATCTTTTGTCATAACACATTCACCTGTAGCCCGGCAGATAAAATATTCTTTTACATCAAGCCACTTAAAAACCTTTGAAAAAAGTTCGGGTTCATTTTCCTTTACCCAGAGATATTTCCAGACAGGATCTTTTACACTTAATGGAGCTGCATGTGTTTGAGCAAGACAGGTCAGGAGCTTAATGAGTCCAAGCCCGGCAACCTTTAAGCCTTTACCTGAATACTTTTTCATAACCTCAGAAGAACGCTGGTCCATATAACTCATAGGACGGCGGATTGCATTTCCTTCTTTATCAACAAGAACAAGTCCCTGCATTTGGGAACAGAAGCTGATTCCTACAATTTCTTTAGGGATAACACCGGTTTTCTGTAAAAGTGATTTTGTTGTAGAACAAAGTGCAGACCACCACTCTTCTGCATCCTGTTCGGCGCCACCGTTTTCCAGAATATAAAGATTGTACGCCTCATAAGCTCCATCAACAAGCTCAATTTCTTTGTCCATTTTAAAGAGACAGGTTTTTACACCCGTCGTACCGATGTCATAAGCTATTGCATATTCCATATGCTACCCTCAATAATAAAAACTTCCATTTTTAAATTACTTTTTTAAATCTTTATATTTTCAAGGCATTTAATAAAAACCTTGTAAGCTCACTAATCATCTTTTGATTGTTTTGGAAAACATCTTCGCCGCAATACAATTTAAGGCGTTCCCTGTAATAATCGCAACTGTAAGAAAACTGAATCATCATCAAAACACTGTCGAAGAAAAATGCAAACAGCATCGGGTCTGCAGCTTTATCTATTTTTCCATTCTTCTGCGCTTTTGAAACAAGCTCGACATAAACCTTTGCAGAAACTCCTTCAATTTCTTTTGCAAGTTCCTTTGCAAAAATGTTTGCTTCCATTGAAGAAATTGTATTGTACATTCTGTTGATTTCGCTTCCATCGATTGAAGTCTGGATTACTGCATTCACGATATTTTTTACACAAAGCTCAATGTCATCTTCGTGAGAAATAACATCGCTTAAAACTTCAGAAAGAGTTTCGAGTCCGTAATGAACGCACGCAAGAAAAAGAGCATTTTTGTCTGAATAATATTTATAAATTACGCCTACACTTATTCCGGCATTTTTTGCAATTTTACTGAGGCTGGCACCGGTTAGGCCCTGGTCGGCAAACTCTTTTATACCGGCGTTGATGAGAGCGTTTTGTTTTTCTTCAGAAAGCTTGTGGTAAATAGTTTTTCTCCTCGTGAATTACCGTTCACGTCTTTAGTATAAAACGGTTTTGAGAATAACGCAAGAAAAACTTTATTATTTATTTTGTCTGGACTGCCTTGTAGTGCATGACCATTTTTCCGGGCTTGGAGATTGTACCGCCTTTATTGAGTCCCATACCGGCCATTTTGTTTAAATCGGACTGCGACTGGACAAATGAGGTATCTTTACGGTTTGGTTCTGGAGCCCAGCCGGTTTCGTCCAGATACAAAAGCAGGCTGCGGGAAGAAATACGTTCGGTAAGCAGTACAATAAAAAGCTTATCGTTACGGAATCCACAGGCAAGCTGTTCTTTCATATTACACGGAGTACCAAAGACGTTGATTTTTTCTGCATACTTTTGTTCATCACCGGAGAAAATACGGTTAATGTTCTGCTGCATACTGTATGTTTTATTGCCAAAAGCTATTATTCTGGGGCGGGTTCCCTTATCTGCCATTTTTTCAGCAATTTTTTTGTATTCAAACACATAATCAGAATCCTCCTTGAAATAATCTGTAGAAAAAAGCATCAGGTCAACTTCATCACAACCTTCAAGACAAGGCATAAGCTTTTTAAAAGCCGTATCTATGCTGTTTAAGTTTTCTTCCTGTTTTTGCAGGAGGATAATGTTATTGTAATATTCAAAAAAAGATTTATCGTAGCGGTAATACTCACCATTAACACAATATTTTTTACTGTTAAAGCAGTCGTAAGTAAAGATTTCC
>JAEETM010000108.1 GCA_016290335.1 Treponema sp.
CTTTATCAGTTAATTTTACTACAAGCTGATATGAACTACTTGCTTCTTCTGCATATACAGTTGCTTTAAAAGTTGTTTTACCAGAACAATCAATTTCAGGAATGTCATAAAGAGTATTATATCCATCTACTGTTATTTTAAGATACTTAGCTCCATCTTTTTCTACAATCTCACCAATAGGTGCAGATTCTAATGTAGCTGGATCAAAAATAACAAATTCAGTTGGAGTATTTCCACCACCATTTTCTGGTACATTATCAGATTTAGCTGGACCATCAGGTTCTGCTCCGCCACCACAACTTACAAAAGCAAATAATGTTGCAATTGCACTTAAAATTAATAATGTTTTTTTCATTTTTCGTTCCTCCTTTATGAACGCATAAAAAATAATTTCTTTGTTGTATACTTTTTACAACTAATTATTAATTATACAGCAACTTATTTGATTGTCAAGTTTTAAACATTCACTTTGTAAGTGGTTTTTGAATCAGGAGACTGCGGATAAACCTTCACGTTTTCAGCTTTACCTTCTTTCCAGTCAAAATCTACAAAAAATCCGCCTTTTACGCCAATTCCCCGAACACTACCCTGCTGCCAGGCTTTTTCACCCGGTAATGCAGGCAAAAGCTTAATCTGCACAACACCGTTTTCATCAATTTCACTCTGCACAAGCATTCGTATAACAGCCGCAAGAGTTCCAAAGTTTCCGTCAATCTGGAAAGGCGGATGATTATCAAGAAGATTTGGCAGGGTTGAATGATTAAGAAGCTTTACTATTGACTCAAGTGCCTTATCGCCCAAGCCAAGCTGAGTCCAGAAGTTTATAATCCAGGCCTGACTCCATCCTGTATGACCGCCACCGTTTGAAAGACGTTTTTCAAGCGTTTTTATGCTGGCAGCGGCAAGCTCCGGTGTTTTTTCAACTGTAATTGTATGCCCTGGAAATAATCCGTAAAGATGACTGATATGTCTGTGTCCCGGTTCAACCTCCTGAACTTCGGTATTCCATTCCATAAGCGAACCATCGGAATTAAGCTCCGGCTTTTTAAGATGAGCAAGCACATATTCAAAGGCTTTTTCATCATCATTATCCTGCGCAGCCCCAGGTTCAAGAACCTTACGTGCCTTAAGGCAGCCTGTAAAAAGATGCTCCAGAATCATATTATCCATTTCGCACCCTTCCGTAAAGGCGCCCACTTCACCCGCCTTTGTAACATACGAGTTTTCCGGCGACAGCGAAGGATTCAATACAAGATAAGGTTTTCCGTCATCTGCAACACAACCACGCTCGGCAAGCCCCGAACAAGGCTGCAAAAAATCAACAAAAAACAGACACGCATCGTGAATAAGGTAATAATACCGCTTAAGAAAAGCCTTATCGCAGGTATATTCATAATGCTCCCAGATATGAGTTGCAAGCCAGGCCGCACCAAGTACCCAGTAAGTTCCCGGCAGCCACGCATCCTGAGGGGCTGCATCTCCCCAAAAGTCGGTATTATGATGAAGCACATATCCACGGCAACCGTACATTTCTTTAGCAACCCGCTTACCATTTTCGTAAGCCCGCTCCAGAAGATTTATTAAAGGCAGTTCACATTCACTCAAACCTGCCATATTAACAGGCCAGTAATTCATCTGCGCATTTATATTGATTGTATACTTGCTTCCCCACGGCGGATCCATATAACAGTTCCAGAGTCCCTGCAATGTAAGTGGCAGCTTTCCGGGTTTTCGGCTTCCTGCAATCAGAAGATAGCGACAGAAAGCAGTATACAGATTGATGAGAGCAGTGTTAGAGCGGTTTGCATGTGCTAAAAGGTCTGAAACGGTACTTTCACAACAACCTGTCATTGTCGGATTTGCTCCGACAATCTCCCCAACCTGTAACGTCATCCTGTCCCAGTACCCCTTATATTCCTCCAGATGACGCGAAAACAATTCTTCCACCGCTGTACTCACACCACGACTGCGTACAAAATCGCGCATTTTCTGTAAATTATTCTTACATTCTGCTGTCCAGATGTTTTTCTGTATGCTTTTTTTGTATTCTTCTGATGATGATGAAGCAGCCTTATTCCACTGCCAGGCCCTTATATCAATAAAAAACAAGGCTTCATCGCACCCGGCCCCTTCAAGGCAGAAACCGGAAGCACAAGTATTACCTCCATCAGCAACTACCCCAGCCCCGGCACAAAACGGAATACCATGCGAATCATCAAGGAAAACAAAACCGTCTTCTGCCCGAACATCATCGCACCAGATTCCACGGTCCAAAAAAGCTCTAAAATTGATTTTTCCCTTTTCCGAAGCTGTTACATGCATAAAAAGCATATCATCGTGAGCACTAATCCAGGTTCGCCTTGTATATTTTACGCCATTATCATCTTCATAAGTGACGGTTGTGCACGCTTTGTCCAAATCAAGCTGGCTTTTATACGTTTCTAAATACCGCTTGCAAACCTTGTGTTGCAATGGAAAACCGCACTGAATACCGTAATTTTCTGCTTCGTAAAAATCTATATGGAAATCTCCGGCTGTCTGATACACGCGTTCATTTACACTTGTTCCCGTGAGTGAACGGAAACCAAGCTCCTGCGCTTCCAGAACCCTGCCCGCCTTTACAAGCTCCCTGATTTTTTGAAGGTTTTCTTTTGCTGCAGGATTTACGCGCCACTGCGGTCCACCAGACCAGATTCCTTCTTCGTTTAATTGTATGATTTCGTTACAGGGATGGGTTTTTACCATAGCCCCAAGCCTGCCGTTTCCCAACGGAAGATAATGCTCCCATTTTTCCGGCGGCTGTTTAAAAACTAAAACATTGTTCATAGAAATGATTATGATATTAATTATTTGAGTGTGTCGAGTACTTTTCTAAAGGCACTGTCGGGCTTGCTGAGTTCCTTTGAACCGCGTGTGATTTTACACAGGGACATTCCGAACTTTCTTGCAATTTCCCTTTGAGTAGTACCTTTATCTATTTCTTTTACAAGCAGCCAGCGGTTGACTAAGTCTTTTATTTCTGCGGGTGTAAAAATACATTCGCAAAACTCACGTACCAGCTGCTCGTCATTTGTAGTTATGATTTTACAGAGTTCGTTTTTTGCCTGCTCGAACATTTCTTCTGAAATTGTTGATGGAGTGGCTGAAGCTTCATTTTGTTTTTCGTTATTATTCATAGTAACAATTATACTATCATAATAAGTTTTGTAAAGCAGATTTTATCTTACTTTTTCAAAAGTGCTTCTATCTGCTTTACAGCCTCATCCAACTCTGGGAGAGTGAGGCTTTCGATGTCGCCTTCGTCTACGGCACGGCTGGTAGATTCTTCCATTGGGATTCGGGCAAGAACCGGAAGATTGAAATCTGCTGCAATCTTATCTATATTAGATTTGCCGAAAACAGTGATTTCTTTACCACAGTCAGGGCATTTTACGTAGCTCATGTTTTCTACAAGGCCAAGAATAGGGATATTCATCATATTTGCCATGTTTACGGCTTTTTCTACAATTACGCGGACAAGCTGCTGAGGTGAGCTTACAACAATAATTCCGTCAACAGGAAGCGACTGGAAAACAGTAAGCGGTACATCGCCGGTTCCAGGTGGCATATCTACGAACATAAAATCAACATCTTTCCAGATAACATCGGTCCAGAACTGCTTTACCGCACCCGCAATAACAGGTCCACGCCAGATTACAGGGTCATTATTATTCGGCAGCAAAAAGTTCATTGACATAAGCTGAATGCCGGAATCAGTTACAACAGGATTAAGAGCATCTTCGCCTTCTAAGGCAGTTGCACGTTCATCTCCAACACCAAAGCTTTCTGGAATTGAAGGTCCTGTAATATCAGCATCAAGAATTGCAGATTTAAATCCATCTTTATTTACACGAGCTGCAAGAAGACTTGTTACGAGTGATTTTCCAACGCCACCCTTACCACTTATAATTCCAATTACCTTTTTAACACAGCTTCCTTTATGAAGACTTACCTGAAAATCTCTCTTATCACATTTTTCTCCGCATGAACCGCAATCATGTGTACATTCAGCCATACAAATACCTCTATTTACTTATTATACTTTAAATATAATAGTAATAATTTCAAAAGACAAGAAAAAGCCATCTATACACGGAAATCAATTTTACAAAAGTGATTTCCGTGAATAAGGGGTTGATACTATTGAGAATAACACAAATAATAAGTATAATTAAATTAATACAATATTATTTAAAAAGAGGTATATTATGACTTCACAAATGATTGCAATGATGATTGCTTTTATTCTGTACCTTGGTCTTATGGTTTTTGTAGGTATCAGAAGTGCAAAAAGCAACAACTCCGCATCCGACTTTTTTCTTGGCGGAAGAAAGCTTGGTCCTTGGGTAACAGCCCTCAGTGCAGAAGCATCAGACTCATCTGCCTGGCTTTTGATGGGACTTCCCGGCTTGTGCTACCTTGGCGGCTTTAAAGAAACCTTCTGGACAGCCATCGGACTTATTGTAGGTACATACCTTGCATGGCTTTTTATTGCAAAGCCTCTGCGCAAATGTTCAATTGCCTTTGGTGATTCAATCACAATTCCTGAGTTCCTTACAAACAGATTCAGAGACAAATCACACATTCTTTCTATAGTATCTGTATTCTTTATTGTTATATTCTTTACAATCTACACTGCTTCTGGTTTTGTTGCCTGTGCAAAGCTTTTCCGCTCTGTATTCGGTCTCAACTGGAATGCCGGTCTTTTAATCGGATTTGTAATCATTCTTTCATATACAGTTCTTGGCGGTTACCGTGCTGTATGTACAACAGACTTTATTCAGGGAACTTTGATTTTTGTTGCTTTTGTTGTTTCTAGCTTTGTTCTTGTTGTAGCACTTGGCGGAACTGGTAACGCTGTAGATCAGGTTTCAAGCTTTACAAACCGTGCCCTTAACGGCGAGTTCGGAAGCGCAATGCTCAAGGCATTCACAGGCAATAAGTCATTTGGTCCTATGTCTGCAATTTCTGCTTTTGCATGGTGTCTCGGCTACTTTGGTATGCCACACATTATCATCCGCTTTATGGGATGCCGCTCAAACAAGGAAATCAAAACTGCACGACGCGTAGGTATTATCTGGATGATTATTTCTTACATTGGCGCAATTTTAATCGGTACTCTTGGAACTGCTTACCTTTTGAACAAGGGAATTATTCTTGGTGCTGACCCTGCCGAAGTTACAACTGCCGGTCTTACAGCTCTTGGAACTGGTACACAGGAAGCCGTATTCAGCCACACAATGCAGAAAATGTTCCCAGCCTTTATTGCAGGTCTCTTCCTCTGCGGTATTCTTGCTGCTGCAATGTCTACTGCCGACTCTCAGCTTCTTTCTGCTTCTTCTGCTATCGGTCAGGATATTTACAAGGGTCTTATTAAAAAAGATGCTGACGACAAAAAGGTTCTTCTTGTTAGCCGAATCTGTGTATTTGTAATTGCAGTTCTTGGACTTTTGCTCGCCCTTAATCCAGAAAGCTCAATCTTTGGTCTGGTTTCCTTTGCCTGGTCTGGCTTTGGTGGAACCTTTGGTCCATTAATCATTCTTGCCCTTTACTGGAGAAGAACAACTTCAACTGGTGCAATTGCAGGCCTTATCTGCGGCGGTATTACAGATGTTGTATGGCATTATCTACCGGCTGACAAATGTGCAATCTTCGGTCTTTACGAAATACTTCCAGCATTCATCGTTTGTCTTGTAGTGACAATAATTGTTTCACTCTGTACAAAACCGGATGATGAAGTGCTTTCTAAGTTTGATGAATATAAAACCATCGAAGACTAGCAAGCCCTGAACATGCATTCATTACCGATAATTTGAATCGGGCTTGCTTGCAGTTTTGCATGGCAAAACTGCTGTCACTGATAAAAAAAGGACTTGTTGTTATAGCAAGTCCTTTTTTTTATCACGTACTCTTGATTAAACTAAAACTTCAAGGTCATCATCAATATCTTCTACAATCTCAAGCTCACGTAAGTATTCATTCTTGTTTTCACGCACTGTCTTGTAGCGTTCAATATCAGTCTTCATAAGCTTAAGGTAATCATCCTTTGGAATTGCCTTACCGAAATAAAAGCCCTGCAGGTATTCGCAGCCAAGAGATGTAAGCCATTTTACCTGCTCTTCGGTTTCAACACCTTCTGCAAGTACAGTCATTCCAAGCTTATTTATCATGGCAATTGTAGAAGCAAGTGCAATGTTTGATTTAGCATTATTAAATGCCGACCATACAATATTTTTATCAATTTTTACCATCTTAAACGGCAAAGTAAGCAGGTAGCCCATATTTGAATAGCCTGAACCATAATCATCAAGAGAAAGCTCAATTCCTTCTTCTGCAAGGCGCCTCATGTTCTGAAGCAGAATCTTTGGAGTATGGGCTGCAGCCGTTTCTGTTATTTCAAGGTTGATGACAGAAGCCGGTACGTTATGAATCGTCCTAATTGTAAGGATATTATCAGCCAGAATCTCCTGCATACACTGAGCAACAGAAAGATTTATATCAATTTTTCGTATACCGTATTCATTCAAATCAATGCTGGACAAGGTAGAACATACTGAATCAAATACAAACTGCCCTATTCTTAGGATATCACCCGTTTTTTCTGCAATAGGAATAAACTCTTCCGGCGAAACAAAATTACCGTCTTCATCCTTCATACGAATCAAAGCTTCGGCACCAATCAGGCGCTCTTCTTTTGTAGAATAAATCGGCTGATAGTAAACGGCAAATCGCTTTTCTGCCAGCGCATTCCTGAGCAGATGAGAAATATATGTTGTTCTTTTTTTATATTCTGTATCAATATCACGGGCATAAATAGTTGACTGCTTGTAACGTGCATCTTCAGAAACCAACTCAATAAGATCAATAATATCATCAGGATTTTTAACATCACGCGGACATTCAATAATACAGATTCGTGAATAAAGCTTTAATTCAAGGGTTTCGTGTACCCAGTTTTCGTGGAATCGGGCACGCAGTTCAAACTTAATCTTATCAATATCCCTTGATGAATAATTACGGAAAACAAGACAGAACTTACCCTGCGGTATGTAGTAATAATAGGCAGAAGGAAATGTCTTTTTCAAAAAGTCAGCAACATCAGAAAGGAACTTTGTCATCTGATTAACACCAAATGTATTTGAAATAAAAGTGATATCATCAAGAATAACGCTTATACATAAAAAATTAATGCCATAACTGAAGTCGCGGGCAGCCATTTTTATAAGGGCTTCTTCATTATATAAATCTGTTGAACGGTCTATATATTCTTCCGGCGTCTGGATTATGGAAGAAAGCATGATAGCTGCAAGCGAAAGTCCAAAGCACTGGAGTAATAATCTTGGGAAAATCATCTGGATTACAAGTGCAATCAGAGTAATGATTATGTAGGATAATACAAAGAGCCGTTTTCTTGTTGCAAGCTTGTGTCTGTATTTGTAAACAGAATAAACAGACATAAAGGTATAATAGACAAAGCTCACATACAATAAATAGAACCAGAATCCTCCCCTGTGATAAAGGCCGGCTTCATCAATATAGAACACCAGATTAAAATCAAAAAATACTTTTACAAGCGGTGAAAGAATAATGATTATAATACAGATTACATAGGGAATAATGAGCTTAAGCGTAAAAATCTTTTTCCGTCGTGAAGAAAGCTGTTCAAAATAATCTATCATTGAAAGGCAATAAACGGCATAAACTATTGGCAGCGTATTCGTTGTAAGATATGCACAAAGGTTTATAAACCAGATAGTCCATTTTGGGAAGATTACATAATAATCAAGCATTATTGCCGATGTAATGTCAAAAATTGTATTTATTAACGCTACAAACAGAAAAATAATGAATGTCTTATTCTGAAGTAAAGGCAGATTTTTCCGCTGATAATGAAACCAGATTACAATTGCGTAAATAAACAGAGCGGCTATATCAAAATAAATTATGTAATTCAAAACAAAATCCTATAAAAAGCTAGATAACTATATAGAAAACTTTAACGCACGTATGAGTAAAAGTCAAATTAAAACACAAAAATTAAATGTGTAGTTGAATTTTGTGTTTGTGTATCTTAAAATAGAATCATCAGGAGTTTATTATGTTAAAGTTTATTGTAAGATTTCTTAAAGCGATTAACAGTAATTCGCATCCTGGAGAAATTGCTCATGCGGTTTGTCTTGGAATGATTCTTGGGTTCTTACCAAAAAACAATGCACTTTGGTATGTTCTTACAGTTTTCTTCCTGTTTATGAGGATAAATAAAGGTGCATTTGCCATTTTCACCTTTTTATTCTCCCTGCTAGCTCCTGCCCTCGATTCACTTTTCGACACAATCGGCTGGTGGTTCCTTACACAGGAAAAGCTTACACCGCTATTCATAAAGCTTCTGGATATTCCGTTTGTAGGTTTTACAAAGTTCAACAATACAATCGTAAGCGGTTCACTTTTATTCTCTCTTGCCTGCTATATTCCACTCTATTTTATAAGCAGACTGGTTATAAAGCTCTGGAGAACAAAGCTTTCTCCTATTGTAAGAAAAACAAAGGTAATCGTATTCCTTTCTAAGCTTCCGCTAGTTCAGAAAATTGGAGCAATGGTATGAAAAAAGAAGATAAGAAAAACAACAATAAAACCTCAGAAAATCAGGAAATTACAAACGAAAAGCAGGAAATTGCTGAAAAAGAAGAAAAAGCTCCTGCAGAAAAAAAACGCAAGACAGTCAGCCTGAAAAAAGAAGAAAAAACTGTTCCTGCAAAAAAGCTGCCTGGAATGTTCAAAAAAACATATACAGAAAAAAAGCTTGAAAAGAAAATCTATAAAAATGTCTATATTGCAGACGACAAAAAATATATTAAAACGCTCTTCAAGGAAAGCGGCAAAAACAAAAAGGATCTGCCTGTATATTCAATTCCAAAGGATTTAATGTTCACAAAAAAACAGGCTGCACATCTAAAAACTATTGCAAAGGAAATTAAAAGCCAGAAAGGAAGAATCCGCTGGATACCTTTAATTGCAACCGTTGCATTTATTGCTGCCGTAATAACTACTCTTTCGCTTACAAAAAACATAATTGCAAGAAAAGCAATTAAATCTACCTGCGAAACTATTTTCGAAGCAAAATGCGATATTGGCAGCGTAAACGTAAGCTTTATCAATTCTTTTTTTAAGCTTCACGGACTTGAAATTGCAAACAAAAATGAGCCGATGAAAAACCTTGTTCAAATCGATTCAATCATTTTTGATTTTGACATGCTCCAGCTTTTAAAAGCACGCTTTGTAGCAAACGAGCTTTCAATAAATGGTGTAGAAACAAATACCGACCGTAAAACTTCCGGAGATATTTCTTCACAGCTGAAAGCAAAAATCGAAAG
>JAEETM010000035.1 GCA_016290335.1 Treponema sp.
TCTGAGTTGTAGAAACATTTTTATCCATTGAAAGGGTAGCAAAGTTCAAGCCAATATGCGGGTTGGTTTCAAAGTCTGTAGGAATGTAAATACCAAAGCGCATTGTAACCGGGAACTTAATTCCTTCTTCGGAACAGTCAAAATACTTTATTGAACGGAAACGCTTCATGTTTTCCGGAGTGTTTTCAAAAACAAGGGCAAAGGTACCGCCGCCAAGACGTCCGCATATTCCTTCCGGACCGGCTGCTTCTGTAAGCTTTTTTGCAATAATTCTTAAAACGGCATCTCCGCGCGGCATTCCGTATAAATCATTTATAACCTTAAGTCTGTTTACATCACCACTTATAATTATGTAGCCTTTTTCAGGATTATTCTCAAGCAACTTTTTCATTATGTTTACAAAGGAGATTTTATTTGGAATGCCTGTTTCCTTATCGGTGTAAAAATTGTAAAAGAACTGTTCATTCATATAATGAATACAGTTTTCTTTTTTGTTAAAGCCGTAAGCAATTGCAGTGGCCATATCCTTACAGGTTTTGTATCCACACGAGCTGCAGTTAATATTTCGTTTTTCAGGAGTCATCTTACGCATGGAATTAAATACATCTTCGTAAGTTGATTCTGGAATTGTTACAGACTGTAAATACAAATTGTCAAACTGGCGTGTAAAATCTTCATATTTTAACTTTTTAAGTTCTTTCTGCAGATTCTGCCAGTTTTCGTTATAGTCGGTATCACAGTTTACATTTGTGGCATTTTTATAATAATGGGTGATTATATTTTCAAAGGAAAGCTTGTCTGTTTCAATTCCGGGACCGCTGTTGCAGGCATGAGTACAGGCAAGAAAATCAATCATAAGAGGAACAAACTCTTTGTCTTTTAGGTTTTCGTAAATGCTTATAATGTCAAAGTTGTCTTTTAACTTGCTTTCCATGTATATGATTCTGGAACCGTTTGGAAAGTTTTTAGCTATTTTATTTCTGAAGCTGCCATAAATAGTACTGCTGCTGGTAGCTTTTATATCCAATTCATCAAGCTGTGAATTATAAGATGATAAATCAACATCTTCCAGTTTTTTCATAAAATGATTGTAGGTAAGAAGGTAATTGATATTGCTGTCTGTTCCAGGGGTTTTAAACTCCTGTGTTTTTGCAATACAAGGTCCAATAAAGGCAATTTTATCATCATTTTTTAAGTATTTATGAAGATAAATGGCTTCACAGATTGCCGGTGATTGAACAGGAATAAGCTTATCAACAAGAGAAGGGTAAAACTTTTCTATTCTGTGGGTGATTGCAGCACAGTGGTTTGCAATAAAAGCAGGCTTATCTGTTTCTGGAGCTATATCTTTTATATATTTTGTATGAGCCCACACACTTATCGTTTCACCGGCATCGCAGTTATAAATCTTATTAACACCAATTGAACGAAGGTAACCGATAACCGAAGCTATTTTTTCATCATAAAAAGTGTTGAAGGTGTTTGAGAAAATGACTGTAATTTTTTCGCCTTCGGAAAGTGCTTTGAAAAAAGCTTCTGTATCATCTTTAAACTCTCTTGCATTATGCGGGCAGGAACGAAGACATAGGCCGCATTCGAGACATTTTGAAGAGTTTATGCAGATTTGAGTTTTATCATTAGTATTTACAGGGATATTTGCGCCAAGAATATTACATTCTGCTATACATTTATTGCAGGCAATACAATTATTGTTTGTGAAAATTGTACCTTTGTTATAACGACGCATAGAAAAAACTCCACATAAATTATACCAAACAAATGTGAATAATACAAATTAACATTTGAGAAAAAATACAGTATAATAGAATATTATGAAATTGAATCAAAACCTTGTTGCGTTTACTGGTGGGGGAACCGGAGGGCATATTTATCCTGGTCTGGCGGTAGCGCAGGAATTAAAATCATTAGCAAAAAAAGATAATAAAGATTTAACAATATATTGGATTGGCTGTTCAAAAGGAATGGATGGAACAATCATAAATAAGGCTGTTGACGCTAATGGTGAAAAAATCGTAGACAGCTTTATTGGGATTCCTTCCGGTAAATTACGAAGATATTTTTCTTTTAAAAACTTTACAGATTTATTCAGAATAATCGGCGGTTATTTTTCTGCGCGAAGGGCTCTTCGTAAAATTAAGCCTGCGGTACTTTTTTCCAAAGGTGGATTTGTAAGCGTTCCGCCTTGTATGGCTGCAAAACATATGGAAGTACCTGTTTATACCCATGAATGTGATTTTACGCTTGGTCTTGCCAACAGAATTAACTTTATGTATGCAAAAACAATGTTTGTTTCGTATGAAGAAACAAAAAACAGACTCCAGAAAGGTGACCAGAAGCGCGTAATAGTAACCGGTAATCCAGTTCGAGATGTTTTTTATAGTACTGACGGTAAAAAAGGTCTTGAGTTTCTGGGAATTGCAGATAAAACAAAACCAGTTCTTCTGGTGCTTGGCGGAAGCTCTGGTGCAAGGCAGATAAACGAGCTTGTAGTAAATAACCTTGAATATCTAACACAGAATTACATTGTTGTTCATCAGACAGGATTGTTGAATACCGATGAAAATCTTTCGCAGCAGCTACAGAAAAAGTACAACGGAATGTACAAGCCTTATCAGTTTATTTACGAACAGATGCCCGATGTAGTTGCCGCAGCAGATGTAATCCTTTCGCGTGCCGGTGCAAACTCAATCTGGGAATCGGCTGTAATGAATAAACCTATGGTGCTTGTACCTTTGTGCGGCAACGGAACAAGGGGTGACCAGGTTGATAATGCCAGATTCTTTGAAGAATATGGTGCTGCAAAAGTTCTTGTCGGCGAACAGGCAACAGACGAAAACCTTAAATCTGCATTATCAGAAATGCTGGATGAGCAGGTCAGGGCAAAATATAAAGAGAATATAAAAAAGCTCACAGGTGATAAAAGACCTGCTGAAGAAATTGCAAAAATAATTTATAATGAATTATCATAAAAAAGAGAGGAGATGATTTATGGGAAACTTTGCCATAATTGATTTGGTTTTATTGGGAATTATATTGCTTTTCACAGTTGTGGCTGCAATAAAGGGATTTGTAAAAGCTATTTTTGGAAAGCTTTGCTGGATTGTAGGTTTAATCTGTTCATTCTTATTTTATAAATATGTAATGCCGATTATGAGCCAGTACATTGAAAATCCAACACTTGCAATAATTGCTTCATTTATTTCTGTATTTATTGTTGTATTCCTCATCATAAAAATTATTGAAGTTATTCTTTCAAAAATATTCAAGGGCGAAATCTTAAAGAGCCTCGACCATGCGCTTGGTGCTTTCTTTGGATTTGCAGAAGGTGTTGCAATTGTTTTTGCTATTCTGTTTGTAATTACTCAGCAGCCATGGATTGATACAACTCAGCTTCTTGATGGAAGCATTGTTTATGGTATTCTGGATCCTTTCTTGCAGGGTACACAGGAAATGCTTAAGAAGGAAGCTGTCTGATGTTTGAAAACCTTGTTGGCCAGGATGCATCACAATATATTTCCTCCGATATACGCAAAGGAACTTTTCCGGGAGCAGTTTTATTTTCTGGTAATAATGCCAGCGGAAAGCTCACGGCTGCTCTTGAAACTGCAAGGGTATTGTCGTGTGTTGCAACGGAAAAGCGTGGAAGCTGGAACTGTACGTGTCCATCGTGTTTAAGGCATAAAGCCTTGAACTGTACAAATGTACTTTTAATGGGACCACGTGAGTGTTTTCTGGAAATTGAAGCTGCAAAATCTATATTTGTTAAAGCTTACATGGAAAATGCATCTTTTCTGCTTGCCGCAAGGTATTTATATTTACGCAGCGTAAGAAAGCTGACGTTAAGATTCAGCGGCATACTTTATCAGGGAGAAAACAACTTAAATAAAATAGGCACTCTTATTTCTGAAATAAATGAAAATATGGAAAAAATTGATTTTCCGTATGAACTGCCGCCGAAAGAAGAAATAGAACCAATCTGCGAAGAAATAAATAAACTTGCCCTTGAGCTTGAAAGCGAATATCTGTATACCTCAATTCCAATAAACCAGGTAAGGAATATGGAAAGCTGGGCTCATATCAGACCGGAAGAAGGGAAGAAGGTAATCATAATTGAAAATGCAGACAGAATGCAGAACAATGTAAGGAATGCCTTACTGAAAATCCTGGAAGAGCCGCCAGCAGACTGTATTTTTATTCTTCTGACTTCCAGACGAAATGCTGTGCTTCCTACAATTCTTTCAAGAGTCCGAACTTACAATTTTAAAGACAGAACGCTTGATGTTCAGAACCAGGTTATTAAGCGCGTTTTCCATAATGACGTTTATGCTGATGAGATTTCTGAATATCTTTTAACATATCTTCCGGTTCCGGCAGAAAAAATAAGACAGGAAGCAGAAAAGTTTATTAAAAATATTGTAGTTGGAAAAATCCCGGATGTACCAGAGCTTATAAAAGATTGCGGAAAGTTTGAACCGAAAATTGAATTAAAACTATTCCTGCAGCATATATGCGGTTACAATAAAAAGCTTCTAAAAACTAATTCTGGCTGTGAAGCAGCAGCGGAGCTTATAAAAGTTGTCCAGAATTGTTATGATAACTGTAATTCTTACAACCAGTCGGTTCAGCAGGCTTTGGAAACTCTAATAAGGGATATTGCCAGAATCAATATTATATATGAAAGGGTTATATCACAATCATTAAAATAAATTAGGGATGATGAAAAATGCCTAGTTATGCAAAAAGAATATCACAGAAAGCATCAAAGCTTTCAAATGAACAGCTGCTCACTCTTCTTGATAATACCTTTGAAGAAAATGAAACCTTATATTCAATAATCGAGTCAATTTCTTCGGGCATGTTAGTTGTAGATAACAACTTTTGCATACTGCAGAAAAATACAATTCTGGAAAGCCGTCTTGAGTTTAAGCTTCATCCTGATGATGCCAAAATGAATATGATTCCTGTCTGGGATATCATAGAAGATGAAGAAATTGCCGATTTTTTCAGGAAATGTGCAGAAAATAAAATTACCAACAGTACTGAAGATTTTACAACTACAACAAAAGGTGGTTCAATCAGATTTCTTACAATTTCTATGACTCCTTTAATGCACAAAAATGAACTTACCGGAAGAATTATTATAGTTCGCGATGTAACGGAAAATAAAAATCAGGAAATCCGGCTGCACCGAATGGAAAATCTTGCAAACTTGACTAATCTTGCGGCCGGAATGGCTCACGAAATTAAAAATCCTCTGGGTGCAATAAGCATTCATATTCAGCTTATACAAAAAGCACTGGAAAAGGCGAGGAATAATAATAATATTCTGCCTCCAAAAAAGTTTGTAGAAGACCATGTTGATGTTGTAAATAAAGAAATTGACCATTTGAATAAGCTTGTTATGGACTTTTTGCTTGCCGTTCGTCCGGTAAATGCAACGCTTGAGCTTAAGGATCCTGCTAAAATCATAGAAGATTTGCTTAATTTTACAAAACCAGAGTTTACCGCAGAAAATCTTGAAATTGAGTTTACAAAACCGGAACAGAGCCGCAAAATCCTGCTTGATGAAAAGCTTTTCCGTGATATTTTTATAAATCTTTCGCAGAATGCTTTGTATGCCTTAAAAGCAAAGTTTAAGGAAAATGCCGAAAATGACGGTAAGATTTTTGCTCCCGGTCTTGATGAAAAAGGAATGTTCAAAATTGACTGTGCCTATAACGAAAACAAATACGTAATCCGTGTAATAGATAACGGTTGCGGAATGTCTTCTGATGTACTTGGAAAGATTTTTGAGCCATACTATACAACAAAAGCCAACGGTACCGGTCTTGGTATGACCATGATTTACAAAATAGTAAAAGAGTTTTCCGGAGATATTCAGGTTGAATCCGAAGAAGGCAAAGGCACTTTATTCACACTGATATTCCCAATTCCACAGAAAGATAAGAAACTGTTACCGCAAAACGGCGAATAATATAGAGGTAATTATGTTTACTATTTTAACTATTGATGATGAAGAAAATATACGTAACGGACTTGCCGATAATTTTGAACTTGAAGGCTACAATGTTGCAAAAGCTGCCAGTGGAAAAGAAGGTCTTGCCATAATTGCAAAGGGTGGTATTGATTTAGTTATTACAGATTTACGAATGGATGGTATGACCGGCGAAGAGGTTGTACGCCGCGTAACAACTGAGTATCCGGGTATTCCGATTATTGTTTTGACAGGGCACGGCAGTATTGATGATGCAACTAAAGCTATAAAATCCGGTGCCTATGATTTTTTGACAAAACCTCTTGATCTGGACCACCTTAATCACGTTGTCAAAAATGCTTTAAAAGGCCGAGAGCAGGAACAGAAAATTACCGAGCTTCAGGAAAGGCTTCGTAAAAATGCCACAGCCGATGAAATGATTGGAAAATCTGATGAGCTTAATCGGGTAAGAATGATTATTCAGAAAGCGGCACCGACAAAGGCTTCTGTTTTGATAACGGGCGAAAGCGGTGTCGGCAAGGAGCTTGTTGCAAGAGCGATTCATAATCAGTCACCCCGAAAAGACAAGCCGTTGATTTCCGTTCATTGTGCAGCGCTATCAGAAAGTCTTTTGGAAAGCGAATTATTCGGTCATGAAAAGGGGGCCTATACCGGAGCTGAGTCAATGCAGAAGGGAAGGTTTGAACTTGCTGACGGCGGAACAATTTTCCTTGATGAAATTGGCGAAATAAACTTGAGTACCCAGGTAAAGCTTCTTCGAGTTTTGCAGGATAAAAAAATTGAGCGTGTAGGCAGCGGCGAAGTTATTGATATTGATGTAAGGGTAGTTGCAGCTACAAATAAAAATCTTGAAGAAGAAGTAAAGGCCGGACGTTTCCGCGAAGATTTGTATTACAGGCTTAATGTTGTAAGAATTGAAATGCCTTCTTTAAGAGAACGAAAGGATGATATTCCGTTACTGATGCATTCGTTCTTGAAAGAGTTTAATATTGAAAATGAAAAAAATATAAAAGGCTTTGACAACCGTTCAAAATCTGCAATGATAAAATATCCATGGCCTGGAAATATAAGGGAGCTTAGAAACTGCATTGAAAGTGCCGTAGTAATGTGCAATGGAGATGAAATAAAAATTGATGATTTACCTGCTTCTGTACGTGAACATGGCGAAGCAAAGTCAATTACAATTCCAATCGGCATTACAATGGATGAAGCTGAAAAAATCATTATCCAGGAAAATCTTGCTGCAAATAACGGAAACAAAACACAGACAGCAGATATTCTGGGAATAGGCAGAAAAACCTTACACAGAAAAATTGCAGAGTGGGAAAGCGAAGAATAAAATTTTACTGCTGATAATATCAAAAAAATCGGATAAATCTATCCATATTCTCTATTAAGTTGTATACAAAATAATACACTTGTTATCTTTGTTGATAATCCTTGTGAGAAAATTTTGATTGATTTTGTGTATTAAAATTAATACACCTTGATAAAGGTGTATAGTGGTTTTGTACTTTTATCCTGCAATTGCTAATGCGTGTTGCTAAAATAATACAACATGACTACTATCAGAATAAAGTACGCTATATATAGCGTACCTGTAAAACTGTATATTTATACAAAATTGCATAATTATGCAGTTTTTATTCAAAATGATGAGACTTTTGTATAAAAATCTCAAAAATACCGGAGAAAATCACCTTTTTCAGTCAAAAAAAAGACCGAATTACCATTCATTTATAGTAATTCGGTCTTTTACTAAAAAAGTATAAGTAAAATAATGCTAAATCTCTGTTCCAGAAGGAATTGTAGCACCTTTTCTGATAACAATAATGCCGTCTGCACTGTAGAAGGAACCGTGGTCACCGTCTGGGTACTTTCTTCCAGTTACGCCAATCTTACAGTTATCGCCGATTCGGGCATTTTTATCGATAATTGTGTTTGCAATCTTACAGTTTTTGCCAATTCCTGTGTTTGGAAGGCCTTTTTCTGTATTTTCCTTCTTTTCGTCCTCGTCGTCATAGTAGTCGGCACCCATCATAATAACGCCGTCAAGCTCTGTACCATTCTGAATGATTGAGCGAACACCAATTACAGATTTATTAAGCTTACATTCAGTAATAATACATCCTTCTGAAGTAAGAGAAGCTGTAATATCGGCCTTATTGATCTTTGAAGGTGGTAAATTACGCATGTGAGTATAGATTGGAGAGCCTGTTCCGTAGAAATCGAAGGCAGGATATGGTTCTGTAAGAGCTATATTAGCCTCGTAGAAGCTGCGGATTGTTCCGATATCTTCCCAATAGCCGTCGAAAACATAAGAATTAATCTTTTTCTTGCCGATTGCGAGTGGAAGAATCTCTTTACCAAAATCAGTGTATTTTTCGTTTTCGCCAAGGAGGCACTGTTCCATTGTGTCTGCATTGAAGATATAAATACCCATTGAAGCCAGGAACTCTTTTTCTGGAGGTAGTGAACCACGGGCTTCTGCAGGAATCTTCCAGGCATCAATATTAAGATCTGGTTTTGGCTTTTCCATAAACTCTTTAACGCGGTTCTGCTCGTCAATCTTCATAATTCCAAAGCCTGAAGCATCGCGGCGGTTTACGGCTGTTGTTGCAATTGTAATTTCAGCACCAGATTTGATATGAGCGTTCATAAAAGCGCGTAAATCCATCTTGTAGAGCTGGTCGCCGGAAAGAATTACGTAATGAGTTGGTTTCTGAGACTTAAAGTGGATAAAGTTCTTACGAACTGCATCTGCTGTACCTTCATACCAGCCGGAATGCTCAAGAGTCTGCTCTGCTGCAAGAATCTCTACGAAACCGCCTGAAAATCGGTCAAAATTGTATGAGTTTGAAATGTGAAGATGTAATGAAGCCGAATTGAACTGGGTAAGAAGATAAATCTTCTTGTAGCCAGAGTTGATGCAGTTTGAGAGCGGAATATCTACAATTCTGTATTTTCCGCCAAAAGAAACAGCCGGCTTTGATCTTTCTTTTGTAAGTGGATAAAGACGGGTTCCTTTTCCTCCGCCTAAGATGATGGCCAATACTCTTGGCTCTTCGCAATTGTTCATAGAAGGTTCTCCTTTTTGTATATGTTAAATGTAATATTTTTCTGAATATATTATAAATCCTAAAAGGCTGATTTGCAATGAATAAAAAATCACTAAACTATCATTTTTGAATCCCGATAAAGAAAGTAGATGTAAAAACTTTAACTTAGGGAGATATAGTGAAAAAATGATTCGAGGTTGGTACACCGGGGCTTCCGGTATGAATGCACAGCAGAACAGGCTTGATGCTATTTCCAACAATCTTGCCAACGTTGACACTGCCGGTTATAAACGTGACATTGCAGTAAGTAAATCATTTCCAGAGCTTTTAATCCGCCGAACTAATATGGACGGTGTGTATAAGCTTCAGAATGGAATGGGCAGTGCAGATGCGGCTCCAGTTATGGGCAAGCTTGGACTTGGCGTTGAGACAAACGAAAATTACACGGATTTCAGTCAGGGCTCTTTCAAAATCACAAACACAAATACAGATGCAGCTCTTGGTGGAAAAGGATTATATGTAATAGACACTCCAAACGGTGAGCGTTATACAAGAAATGGTAACTTTCTTATTGGAAAAGAGGGAATCCTTGAAACAAAAGATGGTTATCCTGTACTTGGAGAAAAGGGGTATATCCGCCTTACAACTGATAAAATTACAATAAATGAAGACGGAATAATCACTTATTCTGAGGACGGAACAGAAGTTGACCGCTTTAAGGTAGTTCGTTTTGACAATGAGCGTTATCTTAAAAAAATGGGAAACAGCTTTTATGCAACAAACGATATTGCAGGTCCGGCACATATTGCAGAAGGAAATGAACGACCACGTTTTGTTCAGGGTTACACAGAAACTTCAAATGTAAACGTTGTAAACGAGATGGTTCAGATGATTGAAGTTAACCGTGCTTATGAAGCAAATCAAAAGACAGTGCAGTCGGAAGATTCAATGATGAGCACACTCTGGCAGAAGGTTGCGGTATTAAGTTAAAAGAAGGAGGAAGAAGCTGAAAGATTGCTGCGCACTGCTCGCAATCTTTCTTAACGCTTCTACGATGTTATATGGTACGAAGTTTGTGGACAGCGGCTACCGGAATGAACGGTCAGCAGTCAAATATAGATGTTATTTCAAACAATCTTTCAAACGTAAATACAACTGGTTATAAACAGCAGAGAGTTGAGTTTGAAGATTTAATTTATCAGAATGTAAAACTGGCAGGAACTCCAGCAACAGAAGATACAGTGACACCTGTTGGCATTCAGCAGGGTACTGGTGTTAAGATTGCAGCAACTCAGCGTGTTATGAATCAGGGTTCTTTGCAGAATACCGGTGTTGATACTGATGTTGCAATTGTTGGTGAAGGCTTTTTCCGTGTTGAAAAATATGACGGAAGTTATGCATACACCCGTGACGGTAGCTTTAAAATTGATTCAAATGGTCAGCTTGTTACCTCAAACGGTTTGCGCGTTATGCCTGAAATTATTCTGCCAGATGGATATGATGTTTCAACTTTGAATATCACTCAGACTGGTAAGGTTAGCGTAAAGGTAAACGGACGTAACGACCCGGTAGAAGTTGGTCAGATTGAATTGTACCGCTTCCCGAATGCAGTTGGTCTTAAGGCTGATGGGGACAACCTTTTTAAGGTAACTTCTGCAAGTGGCCAAGCAATTGCCGGACGTCCTGGTTTTGAAGGCTTTGGTGATACACGTCATAAGTTTTTGGAAATGTCTAATGTGTCTGTTGTGAACGAAATGGTTCAGATGATTGTTGCACAGCGAGCCTACGAGTTTAATTCAAAGGCAGTACAGACTTCGGACAGTATGCTTAGTACAGCTGTAAATCTTAAGAGATAGTGAGTCATTTTCGGGCTTGACCCGAAAATCTGTATGACACTTTATTTGGGTGGGATAAAATATGAACGTTGGATTAGTTTCAAATACATTTAGCGGAATCACAAACGGTAAGGGCGCAGTTCAGTCTGCAAAGTTTACAAGCGATGGGGAAAAGTTTTCTGAGCTTATAAAAAGGCTGCAGGGTCAGGATGAAGGAAGGGGAACTTTAGCTTCTGACCAGATTGCAGAAGACGGCAGATTGAATGGCGAATATACTACTGGTTATTCTGGAACTTTTGTTTCTCAAGCTGATAAAGTGGCTGCTCCAAGTGGTGCGGCTGCGAATCAGGCTAATCCTCACGTAAAACCTACAACAATAGATAAAACCTCCAAGCTCTATGAAAAATCAATGGAGCTGGAGGGCTACTTTGTAAAGCAAATGCTTTCTGCAATGCGAAAAACTGTGATGAAGGCTTATGAAGGTGATTTTGCCACCCAGACTTACGAAGATATGCTTTTTGATGAATATTCAACAGCCATGACAAAAAATGCAGGCTTCGGTCTGGCAGATCAGATTTATCTGTCATTAGTATAATTAATATGCTGAACTTGATTCAGCAGTTAATACTTAATATTTGCGGATATAATACATCGGTAGTATGCGAGCTTCCCAAGCTTGAAAGGCGGGTTCGACTCCCGTTATCCGCTTAACATACATTTTTTCTCCCGTATGTTTTACATCTACTTAAATCTCTGTTTGCGTTGCAAGCAGAGATTTTTTTCTTTTAAATGCACTTAATCAGCTGGCACTCTGAATTATTTTTTCAACTTCCATTCTTTTTTCGTAAAGAACACAACCGCCTTTGTGGTCATCTTTAAGGTAGTCGCCATCCTGTAAAAGCCTGAATAATCTTGAATTAAGAGCCTGACGCAGGGAAGTGTCGCGAACATTTATATCAGAGTAGGGAGAAAAAGGACAAGGTTCAGCTCCCCCGTGGGAATTGATGTGGAAAAAGCCTCTACCTGCTGCAATGCAACCACCCGAGCTTTTTTCATCACCTGGGAAAGATACAAATACCAGGTCTTCATAATCAACTCGGGAAGAGTCAATAAAAGCTTTAAGCTGGTCTCTTTCTTCATCACCTGGAGCAAGTTCTTCGCTTTCGCTTGTAACTGGAACAAACTCAACATAAAGAACAAGCTTGCAGCCTTTTTTACGCAGGTCTTCTATAAAAGCTTTTGAAGTAACTTCTTTTATATTTTCTTTTGTGACGGTAATGGAAACTCCAAAAATAAGCTTTCTTTCCTGCAGGTCATTCATAGCAGTAATAAGCTTGTCATAGACTCCATTTCCACGGCGGCTGTCTGTTACTTCCTTGTTACCTTCTATGCTGAGAACTGGGATAAGATTGCGGTGTTTTGTAAAAAGCTCCAGATAGGAATTGCCGATAAAAGTTCCGTTGGTGAAGATTGGAAAAAGGATATTTTTCATCTGGCTTGCGTGGTCAATTACATCCTTTCTTAAAAGAGGTTCGCCACCCGCAAGCAGAATAAAGCTTACGCCTAAATCATCTGCTTCTTCAAAAATTGCCCGCCATTCTTTACCTGACAGCTGGTGTTGAGGTTCGCCGTCTACTGTAGCATGATTGCAGCGGGAGTAGCAGCCGGCACAATGGAGATTGCAGGAAGAGGTAATACTTGCAATTAAAAAAGGAGGAATGTGCTCTCCATTTTTTTCGGCCAGGGCCCGCTTTTGAGATGCTTTTTTTGAAGCTGCTGCAAACTTAAGCATAAAAGCACTTTCTACCGGATTTGAAAAAGTGGCCTTTAGTGCATCTGCAACAACTCTTTCAACACCTTTTGTCATATATTCCTGAATGTTAAATTCTGTATGCATTTTCTTATCCCTGTTTTTTTAAATTTAGACTTCTAGCTTTCGAATTGCTTTTTAATTTTACTGGCAAACTCAGCGGCATCATTTAAATCCTTCTGGTCTGGCTTTCCTTTATGGATTCCCTTGAATTCTCCCTTGCAGTGAAATTCTTCTTCCAGCATTGGAATACCAACCTTATCGGCTTCGGCCTTAACCTTTTTGTAGGTAGAATTAAGCATTGCAGCTGAACCAAAATTTACAATTTTTCCAACCTTTTCCTTATCCAGAGAAGCAACAAATTTTCTTACCTCCGGATCGATTGTAAAGGCATAATAGGAATTTCCAAGAAATAGCAGATCTACCTTTTCGGTCACCGGTTCACTGATTGGTCGGGCAGTAACACCAAGTGCCGCAGCAACAGCCTCTGCCAGCTTTTTTGTATTACCAGTTTTGGTATAGTATCTTACTGCATAAGTCATTTTAAAAATCCTCCATAAAAGAAAAATCGGCTTAAAAAAACTTAAGCCGTTTGAGTTAAAGTGGGCTACAAAAGAGCTTTGATGCAGTCTTCAATCTTCTGCATATCGGCAGTTGGTTCAAATCTTGCAACAACATTGCCCTGGCGGTCAATTACAAACTTTGTAAAGTTCCATTTAATGTCAGGCTTTTTTGCCCAGTCTGGATCTGACGCAGCAAACATTTTTTCAAGAAGGGGCTTAAACTGGTGCTCTTCAAAACCTTCAAAACCCTTTTGTGCTTTAAGATAAGTGTAAAGAGGGAGCTCATTTTCTCCGTTTACATCAGATTTTTTCATCTGAGGGAAGGTGGTGTTATAATGTACAGTACAGAACTCGTGGATTTCTTCATCAGAGCCTGGAGCCTGTGCGCCAAACTGATTGCAAGGAATATCAAGAATCTCCAAGCCCTTGTCGTGATAATTTTTGTAAAGCTTTTCTATAGGTTCATACTGAGGTGTAAAGCCGCAGCCTGTAGCTGTATTTACAACAAGAATAACCTTATCCTTGAACTTTGAAAGGCTGAGTTTTTCGCCCTTACCTGTAGTAACTTCGTAATCGTAAATCATCTTATGCCTCCAGAGCCTTTCCAATATATTCATCAATTTCTTCAGGAGTTTCTGCCGGTGCAAATCTCTTTAATACAGTTCCATCCTTTGCAACAAGAAACTTTGTAAAGTTCCATTTTACTCTTGGTCCAATAGCTCCCTTCTGCTGATTTTTAAGATAATTATAAAGAGGTTCTTCATTCTTTCCATTTACATCAATTTTTGCAAACTGAGGGAAGGTAATGCCAAAGCGGCCGGTACAGAAGGTGTGTATTTCTTCGGCAGTTCCTGGTGCCTGGTTCATAAACTGATTGCAAGGAAAATCTAGAATCTCAAAACCCTTTTCTTTATATTTATCATAAAGATTCTGAAGACCTTTATACTGGGGTGTAAAACCGCAGCCTGTAGCAGTGTTTACAATCAAAAGAACCTTTCCGCTATAATCTTTCATGGAAACTTCTTTTCCGTCTCTTGCTTTTACTGAATAATCATAAATACCCATAGTTTTTTACCTCGCTTAATAAGTATTGTTTTAGATTAAATTGTGTACAATCAAACTCTATTAAGAAATATAATATAAAATATTGATTTTGTCAATTAAATTGTGTACAATATAAATAATTGTTTATTATTTTTTTGAAAATTGCTGCCCAAGAATAATTTAGGGTAGGATTATAAGGATTAAATTGAAATGAAAGAAACAGAAACAGAAAAACCAGAATCTCAGGAATTATTTAATCCTCTGGCTCTTGATAATCAGATTTGTTTTGGACTTTATGTCTGCTCCAAGGAAATAATAAGATTATATGCACCGATTCTGGAACCGCTGGGACTTACATATACTTCCTATATAACGCTTCTTTCTCTCTGGGAAAAGGATAACGTAACAATAAAAGAATTGGGAACAAGACTTTTCCTTGATTCAGGAACCCTTACACCTCTGCTTAAAAAAATGGAAGCTCAGGGACTTGTAACCAGAACAAGAAGCTCCAAGGATGAGCGCACGGTATTTATAAAGCTCACAGAAAAGGGAAGGGAACTACGCATAAAGTGTCTTGATGTTCCAAAGCAGATGATGTGCAATAATCTTATGGAGCTTGATGAAGCAGTGGAGCTTTTGCAGAGCCTTCATAAAATGATGAAAAAAATGGCCTGCCACAATTAGTTTCTATAGAAATTAGTTCTGCCGCAATTACTTTCTGCTTTTCAATTGAAATCATTTCTCCATATTATTATAATTAATTTATGCAAAAAGAAGATCAGACTCAGAATTCAGTTTTAAAAACACAGATAAAAAAGCTTCCTGCCAGCTTAAAAGGCATTCATTTTCATTTTGTAGGAATCAAGGGAACTGGAATGGCTGCCCTTATGGAAATATTTGTTCATAACGGTGCAATAATTACCGGTTCTGATGTTTCGGAGAGATTTTACACCGATGAAATACTTGAAAAACTGGGGATAAAAGCCCTTCCTTTTAGTGCAGAAAATATTACAGACAGCGTAGAGTATGTTGTTTATTCTTCTGCCTATAAGCTTGATGTAAATCCTGATTTAATTGAAGCTACAAAACGTGGTATTCCCTGTCTGCTTTATACAGAAGCTCTCGGTGCTTATAGTGCTCGTGCTTATTCCTGCGGAATCTGTGGTGTTCACGGAAAAACTTCTACGACTGGGCTTGTAGGAACAATCCTTAAAGAAATTGATGATATTCCCAGCCAGGTGCTTGCGGGTAGTGTAATAAACTCCTTTGGCGGAACCTGTACCTATACGTCGCCTTTGGTAAATGATATGTCCTCGTTGGGCTCGACCCGGCAATCCCCGCAAAAATCCATTTTTGTTGCCGAAACCTGCGAATACCAGCGTCATTTTATGAGCTTTTGTCCGCAGAAAATCATCCTTACTTCTGTTGAATCTGACCACGAAGATTATTATCCGACCTATGAATCAATAAGAGATGCCTTTGTCGATTATATCTGCAAGCTGCCAATGTTCGGTGAGCTTATTTACTGTGCCGATGATGCAGGAGCGGTGGAAACTGCCTTAATTGCCTATAACAAGCGCCCGGACTTACATCTGCTTGCCTATGGTGTGAATGCTGGTGGAGATTACGGCATTACCTTTGAAAAGGTTGAAGATGAAAAGAATCAGTTTGGAATAAAGCTTTTTGAGGGAACTGTAGAGGCTGAAAAGTCTGGTGATAAAGCTGGTAAAGGGAAAGGCTTTTACCTTAAAATGCCCGGTCACCATGAAGTGCTTGATGCAACGGCCGCAGTAGCTCTTGTCTGCCAGCTTTTGCGTTATTTTGGCAAACATCCTTCTGAATATGTCGAAAAAATTGCACAAGGTTTGGCTAATTTTTCTGGTGGTAAGCGTCGCAGTGAAATTGTAAAGCATTTTAAAACAAAATCTGGCAAGGATGTTATAGTAATTGACGATTATGGCCACCATCCAACTGCCGTAAAAACAACTCTGGAAGGTTACAGACAGTTTTATAAGGGGCGTAAGTTAATTGTTGATTTTATGAGCCACACCTATAGCCGTACGCAAGCCCTTTTGAAGGAGTTCGCACGCAGTACCGCAGCTGCTGACATCATCATTTTGAATAAAATCTACAGTTCTGCCCGCGAAAATGCCGCAGATTTTAATATTACCGGCCGCACTTTGTTCGACGAAACTGTAAAATATATTGATTCTGTCCCTGAAAACGAATGGAAAAATGAACAGAATAACAGAAAAAAGCCCCAGGTTTTCTATTACGAAGAAGCCACCGAGGCCGCCGACTTTGTAAAATCAGAGCTTGAAAAACCTCTTCCACCGGAATACAGCGACGGCTATCTGTTTATAACTATGGGTGCCGGCGACAACTGGAAGCTTGGAAAAATGCTTTAATTTTGAAAATATTTTTTTTAAGGAAGATATAAAATGATTAGTATGACAGGTTATGCTTACGAAGAGGTTTCTACAGAAAACTATCTTGTGAGCGTGGAGATAAAATCGGTTAATTCTCGCTTTTTGGATTTGACAGTAAATCTGCCGTCGTATTTGAATCCGATTGAAAGCTGGTATAGGGGGAAAATCAGCGAAAAAGTTGCCAGGGGAAAGGTTGATGTTTATATCCGCATAAAGGAGCTTCATTCTGATGCGGCAGTTACTGTAGATACTGAGCTTGCAAAAACTTATATGAATGCGTATAGACAGATTGCAACTGCTGCTGGTCTTGCGGCTGTGAATCCCGGGGCGGCACTTTATGCACTTGTGAATCAGGAAGGGGTGCTTAATTCAAATAGAACTTATGATACAGAAAAATACAAACTGCTGATTGATCCTGTTTTTGAAAAGGCGTTTGAGCGGTTTTTGAGCGATAAGGCAAGGGAAGGCGAAAGGATGAAGGCTGACCTTTTGGAAAAGCTTGCTGCTCTTGAAAAATGTGCAGCTTTCTTTAAGGAATGGCAGCCAAAAATGGAAGCTATTTTTAAGGAGCAGATTACAGCCCGTTTTAATGAGCTTCTTGGCGAGAATGCCGACCAGAACCGAATAATGAGCGAAACTGCGGCTATGCTTGTAAAATATACGATTAATGAAGAAATTGTAAGGCTTGCAAGTCATATTTCGGCAATGAAGGATGAAATAAACAATAATCCAATTCCGGGTAAAAGACTCGATTTTATCTGCCAGGAAATGAACCGCGAAATAAATACCATTGGCAGTAAAAATCAGTTTGCAGAAGTGAGTGCAATGGTTGTAAATGCAAAGGATGCGCTGGAAAACATACGTGAGCAAAGTAAAAATGTTGAATAATTCATAATTCATAATGCATAATGCAGAATGGAAAATACCTAAATAATTGTGTAATAAGAATTGTGAGTTGTGAATCATGAATTGTAAATTGTGCATTATGCATTATGCATTGTGCATTCATTAAGGATAAGTGTATGAAATTAATGAAAGATGTTAGAATTGCAATTAGCGGAAAATCAGGATGTGGAAATACTACTGTAAGCGGAATGCTGGCAGAAAAATTGGGTATTAAGCTCATAAATTATACCTTCCGTCAGCTGGCAGAAGAAAAAGGTATGACTCTTAAACAAGTAATTGATGCTGCCCGTGATGATGATTCCTATGATAAATATGTAGATAAACACCAGGTAGAGTTGGCACTGGAGCAGCCTTGTGTTTTGGGGAGCCGTCTTGCCATATGGATGCTTAAGGAAGCTGATTTTAAGATTTATCTTTATGCCAGTGACGATACCCGAGCCGGCCGTGTTTACAACCGTGAAGGCGGCGATTTACAGGCTATAAAAGATTTTACTGCCATGCGCGACCGCGAAGACACAGCCCGCTACAAGGAGTTCTACGGCATAGACAACAATGACTACCAGTTTGTAGATTTGATTGTCCACACCGATGACAAGAACCCCGAACAGATTGTAGCCCTCATTCTGGAAAAGCTGGAAGAAAAGGGCTTGATTACGCGTTAAGCTTTTATTCCAAAACCATTATATAGCTGTAGATTTCCTGACCACCGTTGATTTCATAAATCTCTGTTCCTGGATGCTTCTGTTTAAGGTAAGTCTTAATTTCAGAGGCTTCTTCTTCTGTAGAATCAATTCCGCGGATAAAGATACAGGCTTCATGGTCAGTAAAATCAATTATATCGATCATATTCATGGCTGCTTTTTTTCTTTCATCAGCAGAAGAAACTATTTTTTTGTCGCAGAAACCGATGTAATCACCCGGATGAAGATTAAAACCATCCATTTGAGTAGCACGTACACAATGCGAAATACTGTAAGTTTCTACACCCTGCATAGCCTCATTCAGTCCTTCAATAATTTCCTGGGTGTTACCACTTTCTGTATCCATCATTGTAACAACGGCTAAGCCCTGGCCAATATTTTTAGTTTCAATTACATGAATCTCGGATGCCTTGTAGATTTTAGCTGCCTGCTGGGCTGCAAGAATTACGTTTCCGTTATTAGGAAGTACAAAAATTACATCGGCATTTACGCTTTCAAAGGCTTTTATAAAATCTTCAGCAGAAGGATTCATGCTCTGGCCGCCGTTTACAACAAAATCAGCCCCGTAATCCAGGAAGGTTTGCTGAATGCCGCTTCCAGATGCAGTGGCAACAAGACCATAAGGCTTGCGTTCTTCTGCTGCGGCTTTAACCTTAGTTTCAAGCTTGTCATCCTCCTCCTGCTGATTTTGCTTTTGACCAGCTGGAGCTTCACCGTCCTTGTAAATGGTGTTATGCTGCAGGGACATGTTTTCAATCTTTACAGTAAGAAACTCACCGAACTGCTGGCAGAAGGCAAGAATCTTATCAGGAGTCATTGTGTGAACGTGCAGCTTTACAATTGTTCCGGTTTTAAATGCAACTACAGAATTGCCATTTTCATTTAAGAACTTTCTGATGATTTCAACATCAAAGTTTTTTGTGTCTGTTTTTTTGTTCTGAAGTCTGAGCATAAGCTCTGTGCAGTAACCAAACTCAAGCTCGCTGTCTTCGTTAAAGGAATCAAGATCAAGCTGTTTTGGAGCGTTTACAGGATTATTCTGCTCACTATGAATTGCCTGAGCAGGAGCTTCTCCAGTAAGGCTTTTTTTCATTCCTTTTACAATGTAAATCAGACCGGCTCCACCAGAATCTACTACACCAGCTTTTTTAAGTACAGGCAAAAGGTCTGGAGTACGTTCAAGAGATTCCTTTGCTTCTTTTAAGAAGGCATCAAAAAAATCCACTGGAGTTTTTGCATTTACACTGCAGGCATAAGCTGTAGCATCCTTTGCAACTGTAAGAATTGTACCTTCTGCCGGGGTCATAACAGAGTTGTAGGCGTGTTTTACACCATTTTGAAAGGCTTCTCCAATCTGTTTTGTATCAGCAGTCTGTAAGCCTTTAAAGCCCTCAGAGATTCCATAAAAAAATTGAGAAAGAATTACACCAGAGTTGCCTCTTGCACCAAGCAGCATTCCCGAAGAAATCTTTTCTGAAACCTTTGAAAGATTTTTCTCTTCAGGGATAATAGCGTTAGTTCCGCCGGTCATTGTCATAAGCATGTTGTCGCCAGTATCGCCGTCGGGAATTGGGAAAACGTTAAGATTATTTATCTCATCCGAGTGAATCTTAAGGTTACCGGCTCCCATCGAAATCATTTTTGAATAAATTGCACCGTCAAAAACAACAGAACTCATTCGAAAAACACTCCTATTCTGCTTTGTTGAATGTTACTGGCTTACCAAAGCCATAGATTGAAACTGCATCTGGTCCGATTGAAGCACCAATAATTGGTCCAATGTAACCGATGTATACATCCTTGCAAGGAATCTGCTCTTTAATCATATTTGCAAGCTGGTCAACTTCTTCCTTGCTGCAGTCTGCGTGTGTAAGATAAATTGTCTGACTTTCTGAATTAATAAGGTTTTCTTTAAGAAGGGCAACAATTTCTTTCATTGAGTTGAGGCGGCCCTTAACTTTTTTGAAGGCTGCCTGTTCGCCGTTATAGTCGGAAACGATGATTGGTTTTACGCCCATAAGATTTCCAAAGAAGGCAGCAGAAGCTTTTACACGGCCGGCGCGGTGAAGGGCATCCAGAGAGTGGACGGTACAGAACTCGTGAACATTCTTTTTATTGTTTACAACCCAGTCTGCAACTTCATCAACAGATTTTCCCATTGCGGCGAGCTTTGCGGCTTCCATTGCAAGCATTCCAAGACTGAAGCTTGAGTTGAGCGAGTCAATACAGATGATTTTATTGTCTGGATAAGTTTCTTTAAGCTTGTTTGCAAGTACGCTTGCTGTATTTACTGAACCAGACTGTTTTGAAGAGCAGGCAATGTATACAATGTCCATTCCCTGGTCAAGGTATTTTGTAAATACGGTCTGGAACTCGTCAACCGGAACCTGTGTTGTGGTGATTCTTTTACCGGAACGCATAATTTCATAAAAAGCATGAACATCTTCTGCGGTCCATTCAAGAAGGGCTGGAGAAGTTTTGCCTTCAAAAACTGTGTTCATCTTTACGTAATCAATATCATATTTTTTTAATAATTCTTCTGTTAAATCAGAGCAGGAATCTGTAATAATTTTAACTTTGTTCATAAAAATCTCCTTTTATTAGCTATGCAGCAAGCTGCTTAATCCATCTTTTTTCTTTGAGCGAAACTTTTCCGTCTATTGCACAGATCATAAGGCAGATAATTACAATGTCGTTTTTCAATTCATCAGAGAAAAGACCAAGAATATCTACCATCTGGTTGGCAATTGTTTTAAGCTGTTTTGCTTCTTTTTTATATTCTTTAAAGGCTTTCTGACATTCTTCATAAGTAACTTCTCTGTTGAAAAAAGCCCTGAGTAAAGGAGATATAATGGCATATTCTTCTTCTGCAAGTTTTCCATCTGCAGCAATTGCACTCATTATGAAGGAAAAGAAAATAGCAGCTCCGTCAACACCATTTTCTGCGGCAGCCTGTAGAGCAGGAAGTACATTAGTAGATTTTTCTGTAAGATAAGCTGTGTAAGAAACTACATCCATCTGCTCAAACTCTTTGCAAAGCATTTCAAACTCTTTCATTTTTATACTCCAATTCTAGTATTTGATATGAAGAAAATAAGAAATTAAAGTAAACTGAAAATAAACATGGGGGAAAAAGCTTTAAGCTTTTCAATTAATCATTTCAATGTTTAAAAAAATATTATGATATGTTATAATTAAAGTTATCATAAAAAACTAAGGATTTATAAAATCATGTGGAAATACATTATCAAACGCATTCTTCTTGCCTTGTTCACAATCCTTTTAATCTGCATAATCACTTTTGCCTTGATGAATGCTATTCCAGGCGGACCTTTTAATAAGGAAAAAGCCTTGAGCGAAGCGACAATTGCCGCCCTGAATGCCCGCTACAACCTGGACAAGCCGCTTCCCGTACAATTTTTCCTGTATATGAAAAACCTTCTGCACGGTGATTTTGGTGTAAGCCTTAAGAACGGACGCGAAATTAAAGACATAATCGGCGAATCCTTCCCGGTTTCCTGCAGGCTTGGGCTTTCTGCTGTTATAGTTGCACTCATTCTTGGCACAATTTTCGGTAGCCTTGCAGCTCTTATGCGCAACAAGTGGCCCGACCGTGTAATCATCTTTTTTTCAACGCTTTTTACTGCAGTTCCAAGCTTTGTACTTGCAACTCTTCTGCTGTTGATTTTCAGTATAAAGCTGGGCTGGATACCTGTTTGGTCCGCAGATTCCACCAATTATCTGCTGCCGGTAATAGCATTGGCCGCTTATCCTATGGCATATACAACCCGTCTTGCAAAAACAAGCATGCTGGATGCACTTAGTCAGGATTATATCCGTACCGCCAAAGCCAAAGGTGTTTCAAAGTACAAAATCATTTTCAAGCACGCACTTCGCAATTCACTTTTGCCAATCATCACGTATGCAGGACCAGAAATTGCCTATATCATAACCGGCTCAATGGTTGTAGAAACAGTTTTCACCGTTGGTGGAATTGGTTCAAAGTTTGTAAGCGCAATTACAAACAGAGACTACACAATGATTATGGCAACCACAATCTTCCTTGCAACGCTTATGGTTACCGCCAACGTAATCTGCGACCTTTTGTATAAGGTTGTAGACCCGCGAATCAAATACGAATAACAAAAAATGGCAGCCTGTAAAAAATGCTGCACAGAATAGGAATATAAACAGGATATAAAAATGACAAGTTTTGATGTAAATAAAACGCCCAAAAAAGCAGCCCTCAGTCTTCAGCTAAATCTGGAAAAGTTTGAAGGAAGTCTGGACCAGCAGTTTGAAAAAGCAACCGACGAAGAAAAAAGACAGCAGGATGTAATGAGCGAAAGTACAACCTTTTTTAAGGATGGTATGCGCAAGCTCTTCAAAAATCCACTCGCAGTAGCAAGTATAATCGTACTCAGTTTTATAATCATAACAATCATAGCAGCCCCGCACATTGTTCCTTACAGCTACGAAGAAATACTTTCCGTAGAAGGCAAGCGCGATAAGGGGGCAAAAAATCTGCGACCCTTTGAATACAGCAAGGCAGAGCAGGCTTATATAGAACAGGGGAACTTCCGTTTTCCGCACATTTTTGGAACGGACGAGCAGTGCCGCGACTATTTTATAAGGGTAATTTACGGTACAAGAGTTTCACTTGTTGTAGGCTTTTTTGCGAGTCTTATAGTACTTATCATAGGAATTATTTACGGAAGTATTTCCGGTTATGCTGGCGGTAAAGTAGATTTAATAATGATGAGGATTGTCGATATTATCTATTCGCTGCCCGATATGCTTGTAATAATCCTGCTTTCGGTAGTGCTGTCGAATGTCCTGCAGTTTAAGCCGGGATCGTTCCTTGCAAGCATTGGTTCAAACATGGTTTCGCTTTTTATAGTTTTCGGACTTCTTTACTGGGTTGGAATGGCACGCCTTATCCGCGCCCAGATTCTTTCAATAAAGGAAAATGAATACATTCTTGCGGCACGCTCAATCGGTGCAAAGCCTGGACATATAATCAGAAAGCACATAATTCCAAACTGTCTTTCTGTAATCATCATTTCTACAGCGCTTCAGATTCCTTCGGCAATTTTTACAGAAAGTTATCTCAGCTTTGTAGGACTTGGTGTTCAGGCTCCTATGCCGTCACTTGGTTCCCTTGCAAACTCTGCACGCGGCGGTTTACAGAGCTATCCGTATAAACTGGTTTTCCCGGCTCTTATGATTTGTCTGATTGTTTTGAGCCTTAATCTTTTGGGTGATGGTTTGCGCGATGCCTTTGACCCTAAGTTAAAAAAGTAGGTGGTGAATATGAGCGAAGTTTTATTGAGTGTACAGGATTTACATACGGCTTTTACCACCGATAAGGGAGAGGTTCAGGCTGTAAACGGAATCTCCTTTGATTTGGATGCGGGCGAGATTCTTGGAATTGTAGGGGAGTCGGGCTCTGGTAAAAGTGTTACTGCTTATTCCATTATGCAGATTCTGGCTGATAACGGCAGCATAAAAAGTGGAAAGGTTTTGTATAAGGGTAAGGATTTAGTTGGTTTTTCTTCTGATGAGATGAAAAGCTTTAGGGGAAAATGCTGTTCAATTATTTTCCAGGATCCTATGACCAGCCTTAATCCAGTTTTTACAATAGGAAATCAGCTTAAGGAAGCAATCAAGCTGCATACAGATAAACGTGGCGATGAACTTAAAAAGCGTGCCGTAGAAATGCTTGAGCTTGTAGGAATAAATGAACCGGAGCGGAGACTTAAGCAATATCCGTTTGAGCTTTCGGGCGGTATGAGGCAGAGAGTTATGATTGCCATGGCGCTTGCCTGCGAGCCTGATATTCTTATTGCTGATGAGCCTACCACTGCGCTTGATGTTACCATTCAGGCACAGATTCTGGAAGAAATACAAAAGCTTCAGAAAAAAATGGGAATGGCTGTAATCCTCGTAACTCATGACTTGGGTGTAATTGCAAACCTTTGCGATGACATTATTGTTATGTACGGTGGCCGTGTTTGCGAGCGTGGTACTGCTGATGAAATCTTTTACAATTCAAAGCATGAATATACAAAAGGCTTGCTGAACTCTATACCTAATGCCAGCAATATGAATAAAAAGCTGGAACCAATTTCCGGCACGCCAATAAATCTTCTTAATTTGCCAAAGGGCTGTTCTTTCTGTACCCGCTGTAAAAATGCAATGAAAATCTGTCTTAGCCAGCAGCCGGAAGAATTATATATAAACGAAAATCATATTGCCTCCTGCTGGATGAATGTAAAAGAAGCGCTGGAGGAAACAAAATGAGCGAAAATAAAAGCGAAATAATACTTGATGTTCAGAATCTTAAAAAATATTTTCCGGTACGCTCTGGTTTTAAGAATCTTACGCTTAAGGCAGTTGATGGAGTTTCTTTTTCTATAGGTAAAGGTGAAACTCTTGGACTTGTAGGTGAGTCTGGCTGCGGTAAAACAACAGTCGGCAGGACTCTGCTTCATCTTTATAAACCCACTGACGGTAAGGTGATTTTCGAAGGCGAAGAGGTTACCGAAAAAAACATCAACGAAATGCGTAAAAAAATGCAGATGGTTTTCCAGGATCCTTATTCCTCACTTAATCCTCGAATGACCGTTGAAGATATAATTGGGGAACCGCTTGATGTTCATCATCTTTATGCAAATAAGGCAGAAAGACGCGAAAAGGTTTTAAGTCTTATGGAACTTGTTGGTTTGAACTCCGAGCATGCTACCCGTTATGCACATGAGTTTTCCGGCGGACAGAGGCAGAGAATTGGTATTGCTAGGGCTCTGGCTGTAAAACCTGATTTTATTGTCTGTGACGAACCTGTTTCTGCTCTTGATGTTTCAATTCAGGCGCAGATAATCAATATGTTTGAAGAGCTGCAGGAAAAGCTTGGACTTTCTTATCTTTTTATTGCACACGACTTGCTTGTAGTTCAGCATATTTCAAAGCGAATTGCCGTAATGTATCTGGGTAAGCTTGTAGAAATTGCAGATGCAGATGAGCTTTGTAATCATCCGATTCATCCGTATTCAATAAGCCTTCTTTCCGCAGTACCAATTCCAGACCCTAAGATTGAGCGGAACAGAAAACGAATTGTGCTGGAAGGTGATGTTCCGAGTCCGCTTGCTATGCCGGAAGGGTGTCCGTTCAGAACAAGATGTAAGTATGCTAGCGAAAAGTGCAGTAAGGAAATGCCGCTTCTTACAGACAGAGGTAACGGTCATTTTGCGGCGTGCCATAATGTATAGTCATTGTCGCACTTGATGTGACAATCTATAATATTAGTCATTCTCCGATACAATCGGAGAATCTAAAGGAGATTTTTTATGAAAAGAACAAACTTAATGTATGGAATGGCAATTGCTTCCATCATCCTTATGACTGGTTTGCTTGGTTGTAAAGATGAGAAAAAGAAGCAGCCGGCAGCTCAGCAGGTTGAAGAAATTAAAGTCAGACCTGCAACTGAGCTTGTAAGCAAATCATTTATTGACCCGGTAAAAGGCTGGTCAAAATATGATAACCTTATTAAAGAAATCAAGGCAGAAACAAATTACGAAAGCAGAACAAAGAAAATGCACGAAGCAGAAGACATTCTTATGTCTAACTACTGTGTAATTCCTTTGTACTACTACAACGATGTTTACATGCAGAAGCCTTATGTAAGCGGAATCTACGCTAACGCATTTGCAACAAAGTTCTTTATGTATGCAAAAATGAGTAACGGTGCAAAAACTCTCCGAATCAATCTTGCTTCTGAGCCAGATTATCTTGACCCGGCTTTGAACTCATCTGTAGACGGTGCCTGTCTTGCTGCAAATACATTCTCTGGTCTTTATACCTATAACGAAAAGGGTGTTACTGTTCCAGCCTGTGCAGAAGGCTATACAGTTTCTGATGACGGCTTAACTTACACTGTAACCTTGAAAAAAGGCCTCAAATGGTCAGATGGTTCAGCTTTAACAGCCGCAGACTTTGAGTATTCCTGGAAGCGTGCAGTTGCTCCAGATACAGCAGCAGACTACGAATATATGTTCTCCGGCTTTGACGGCTACGAGGATGGCAAGCTTAACGTAAAGGCTGTAAACGCTACAACCTTAAAGTTTGTTCTTTCTGCTCCATGTGCTTATATTGAAGACTTAATGGCATTCCCAACCTTCTATCCTGTATGCAAAAAATATGTTGAATCTCATGCTACAAAAGAAAATCCTGGTGCTTGGTGTGCAGATGCAGGCTTTGTAAGTAACGGTGCTTATGTTTGTACAGGCTGGAAACACGATGTTTCTATGACTTATGAAAAGAATCCTTACTGGTACGATGCAGCTAACGTTACAGTTGAAAAGCTTGAGTTTATGCTTTCTGCTGATGATACAGCAATTTTTGCTGCTTACAATGCCGGAAACCTTGATTTTGCCGATTCAGTTCCAACTGATGAAATTGCAAAGCTTCTTGAAACAAAGAACTCTGAGTTCTATATCATTGACGAGCTTGGAACTTATTATGTTGCATTCAATGCAAAGAGCAGCCTCTTTAATGGTAAAACACCGGAACAGGCAGCCTGTATGCGTCAGGCATTCTCTCTGCTTGTTGACCGCGAATACATTGTAGAAAATATCGGACAGACAGGCCAGGTTGCTGCAAACGCATTTATTCCTCTTGGAATGGCTGATGGTAACGGCGGTATATTTAAGTCAGAACCTGTTTCTCAGGGATATTATGATCCAAGCGAAATCAACAAGAATCATGACCAGACTGTTGCAAAAGCAAAAGAACTTCTTATGGCTGCCGGCTTTAAGTTCGGGGCTGACGGCAAGCTTTCTGCTGAAACTCCAATTGTTATTGAATATCTTACAAATGAAAACTCTGGACACATTGCGGTTGCTGAATCAATGCAGCAGGATTTCTCAGCTGTAGGTATTAAGATGACCATTCAGGTTCAGGACTGGAACGTATTCCTCGAAGAACGCAAGAACGGTAATTTCGACATCGCCCGCGAAGGCTGGATTGCCGACTTTAACGACCCAATCAACATGCTTGAAATGTGGATTTCTACTTCCGGCAACAACGACTGCCAGTTTGGTAGATAATTTTACCAGAAGTCATTGTCGGGCTTGACCCGATAATCTGTAAAGCACCCTGAGATTTCATTAGAAGTCTCGGGGTGTTTTTTATTTAACAAAAGGAGTTTTACCCCCATCTGTTTTTCTGCAGCCGGAGTATAATTATAAAAAACAAAATAACACGAGGTGATTATGAAAAAGCTGACATTAACATTATTTGCCGGTCTCACAGTTTTATTCGGCGTTCTTTTATGCGTGAGTGTGATAGGGTGTGGAAATAGTGCTGGTGGAGATCCAGAACAAACGCAGGATGATGAAAATGAAATTAAAATAGAACCTTATTACGGTGAAGCAACATATGATAAATCAACAAAAACTGTAAAGTTTCCAGCAGAATGGAAAAACTTTCAGCTTCCTTTGACTGAAGCAAAAGATAAATATATTTGTGTGGAATACAGTAATCTTAAGGGCGGAATTACATTATATGTGCATTATGACGATGGTGATAATAACTATGATAATGACGGAAACCCATACACTCAGGAATCATTTGTTTCTTATAAAGATAAGATTTATCTGGAATTAGAAGAATTTAAATATATAAGTTCGAAGAAAATTAGAATCAAGTTTTTGTCTATAACACCTGCAGCAGAAGTTACAATAAACAAAATATATTTTACAGGTGAAAAAATTGAAAATAAATCCCCTATAATTGATAAAAAATCAGACGAAAATGCTGTAGCATTCGACAATACAATTTCTTCAATCAATTTTGTAAAAGATATGGGTGTCGGTTTTAATCTTGGAAACTGTTATGAAGCCCATAAATCTATGAATGATCCTGCTGATATTTATTTGGGATGGGATGGTCATGAATATTGGGCTGAACCAGATATGTCTGAAAAGGTAATAGAATCTTTGGGTGAAAAGTTTGGAAAAGATGATTCAGGAAAATCAAATGCAAAAACAATCCGTATTCCAGTAACCTGGTATAATCATATTATTGACGATAAATATACAATTGATCCGTACTGGATGGAAAACGTAAAAAAGGCAGTGGATTATGCTTTAGCACTTGATTATTATGTAATCATTAATTCTCATCATGATACACCGGAAACTCATGAACCATTAAAATATCATGAAGGATATATTCTTAGAGATACTCCGGAAGATATTGCTGAATCAGAGCGTTTCTTAAAAGCAATTTGGGAACAGATTTGTAAAGCATTCAATAATTCTTACGATGAACATCTCATTTTTGAAACTATGAACGAACCTCTTAATTCTGATGATCAGCATTGGGGAGTTGATAAAAACTGTGAATTGTGTTTAAAGGAAGCAGAACTCAATAATCGTTTTAATCAGCTTGTTCTTGATACAATCCGGGCGAGTGGTGGAAACAATGCTAAACGTTTTGTGATGATTCCAAATGTTGGTTGTGACAGAGATAGTGGTCTGGATGAAGTATTTAAAATGCCAAAAGATAAAGAAACGGCAACTGACAAATTGATTCTTACTGTACACTGGTATCCGTTGGATATTGGTCATTTATGGAAAACTGAATCCTGGGATTTACAAATGATGGATGATATTTTCTCAGATTTGAACAAGAACTTTGTTGAAAAAGGTATTCCTGTTGTTATTGGTGAAGTTGGACCTTCAGAGGGTAATTTTGAAAATCTAGTTCAAGGAAAATCTGAAGAAGAAAAAAATCTTGAAGCACTCAAACCATTAAGCGATTTAGCTAAGTATGCAGGGAAGTATAATATGTCTATCATCATCTTCCATCTGAGTGATTTAATGCGTACAATCAACGGAAAATACCTTCCGGAGTATCTTGTTGAAGACTGGAGTAATCAAGATGAAATTGGAAATACAATGGAAATTGGATTTGATGATTATTGGGTACAAGAAGATGAAGTTTCATTCAATAAAGCTACAGGTACTGTCAGTTTTAAAAAACAGTATGCTGATTTTTCTTTAAATCCCGAATACGAAGCAAAGGATAAGTATATCTGTCTGGAATATGAAAATCTGAAAGGTGAAATTACATTATTTGCAGCTTATGATGAAGGCGATAACAACTGGTATAATGAAGGAAATCCATATGATTCAGTCACATTTGTTTCTTCCAAAACAAAAGTTTATCTTGGATTAGACGAATCTAAAATGACGGCCTCTAAAAAACTGAAAATCAAATTACAATGCAGAAGTGAAAATGGAGAGGCAGAAGTAAAAATCAACAGAATCTATTTTACATCAGGAGATTCCGATTAGATTCTTGTTAGCAACTGGAAAAGTCAATAAAATATAATTACGAGAAGATTTGTTTTTTGTTTGATGATTCTAACCGTTCTTCCTCTTGCCGGTGTTTTTGCGCAGACAAAATCTGTTTATTCAGATTTCCCGGATTATGAGCTGAAAACAAAAATCAACGGCGATGAAAAGTTTGATTTTCTGGAGCTTTATTCTGAACGCAAAAAATCAACGCGGTTAGTGTGCGTTAACAAAAATAAACCTTCTGAGTATTCCGTGCTTTTTGAAAACCGTGCAAAACAGGATTACAGTTTTACCGCAATGTTTTACAGCAAAAAATCGGACACATTATATTTTCATATTGTGGCAAGTCCTGCGCCTGTTAACAGTTATGTTGTTTATTATGATGCAGGACTTTATTCGTTCAGCAGGAAGAACGGTGTTTTTTCAAAAGATGATTGCAAACGTTATTATGTTCCTGAGAAATGGATTTTTGATTTTGTAAAAGATGCTTTTCTTAAAAAAGGTGATTATGCGGGCTTTGTAGATTTTGTCAGCTCAATTTCTGATTCATGCGAGAAAAAGCTGTGCGTTACAGATGATGACGGCAAATTACTTTATGATGAAAATGCTGCTGAATACATCTGGAAAAACAATCTTTATTCTTCGGATTCTTTTGCCTTTTTGAATAAGTATTTAAAGCGGGTAGAAAAGGGTGCTGTTACTGAAAAATCAGCCTTTACGTTAAACGGCTGCCCTGAGCTTAAAGATTCTGCCTGCAAAGATACCCTGAACGTTACTAATTTTGTACAGAGTGATGACGGCATCTGGTTTATAAATGAAAAATCGCTTCCTGTAGAAAACACTGATAATAATGGAAACAAATATACAAAATGGGAAACTCAATATTTAACTCCATATCTGCTTGAAGATAAAAACGGTAATCTTGTACATCAACAACCTGAAGCAATAAAACAGTTTAAAATTTGTCCAATAATAAGTGAGCCAGATGAGGTAGATAAGGGCTTTTTCGTTTATAACGGCTGGCTTTTAATGCGCGATATGGATGGACAGACTTTTTGTGCATATAAAAATGGAGAGTTTCTCAGTAAGCCAAGTTATTCACAGATGATTTCGTTTTTGAGTGAATTAAATAAGCCTGTTGAAAAAAATGAGCTAAAGGTTGAGAAAAATCCAGCAACTCCAACACATCAAGTAATTCAAAAATCACAAGAGCCGGTTGAATCAGAACCTGAAATTTCATTACAGGAAAGTTTAATCTCCGAATCGCAAATTGAAGATTCTGTACAACCAGACACTTCATCTTCAATCAACATTTGGTTTCTAATTTCAATAATCTTATTTCTTCTTCTTGCAGCTGCAATCGTCATCATCATCACCCTGCATTCAAAAAAATACGAGCAGCACTTAAACAAAAAGGATAAGCGTCTCATCTTCACAATTCAAAACAATGAACGCACAAAAATCTCTCGCGACCTTCACGATTCAGTAGTTCAGACTGTAAGGGCAATCCGCACCGATGTAGAAATGCTTAAAGTTCAGCCGGAAGAAGTTGTAAAACAGCAGCAAATCATCAAAGAAATTACAGACAGCGTGTTTCTTTTGCGAAATATCTGCTACAACCTGAGTCCTGCAGAAATTAGTGTTGCCGAAAACTCTGGCGGAAAAGGTGGCACCACAAATCATCTTGAACTGCTTTCTGTAATAGACACCCTTTGCAAGCAGTTTTCACAAAAAACTAAAATCCCTTGTACCATCAATACCGACACAAACTTTTACATCCCGATTTTTACACTTGAAGTTTCAAAATACGTTATCCGCGTAATTCAGGAAATCCTGTCGAATATAGAAAAACATTCGTTTGCAACTTCGGTGAGCATTCTAATAAGCAACGAGCAACTGGAAGAAAAGGAAATGCTTAAGCTTGTTGTAATTGATGATGGAATTGGCTGCGAGCAGAGCGAAATGACAAAAAACAAGCATCATTTTGGCGTGCGGAATATTATTGAAAATATAAACCTGGCAGGCGGTAAGGTTGAGTTTTATACAAAACCAAACGAAGGAATGAACATTGTACTAAAAGTGCCGTGTTCGCGTGCTTTAAAAGAGGACAGTTCAAAATGACACACAATCTTTTTATAGTTGACGACCATTTTATGCTCCGAAAAGGAATTGCCGCTTATCTGGAAGAAAAAACTTTCTGGAGAATTACCGGAACCTTTGCAGATTCAAAATCCTGCCTGGAAGAATTGAATAGGGCTGCATCTGAGCTTCCCGAAATTATCATAATCGACATACAGCTGGGAAAAGAATCAGGTTTTGAGCTTGTTAGTCGTATCAAACTTAAGTTTCCCCAAATAAAAGTCGTAATCTATTCAATGTTCGATACTCTGGGCTTTAAGCTGCAGGCAAAAGATTTAGGTGCCCAAGGTTTTATTTCCAAGGCCAGCAGTGACGAAAAGCTTGTTGCCTGCCTGAATACCGTAAAAAATGGTGGAAGCTACTACGAAGAAAATGACCTGTCCATTCAAAAAGAGCTTGATTCTATCGTCCCTTTCCTAAAAGAAAATGAACGCCGGGTTTTCGAGCTTGTCTTACAGGGCAAATCCAATGAGCAAATTAAAGACGAGCTTTTTCTGGGGCTTCATACCGTAGAAAATTATGTTAGCTATATTTTGAATATTTCAAATTGTAAAAACCGTAAACAGCTGATTGAAAAGTTCTGCTAAAAGAAAATCTTTTTTATTCCATTTTTAAGCTATAATCTTTTTTCATTCCATGTGCGCCAAATATCTGCCATTCGCCTTGTCCCAGTCTCTGTAAAATAGCCTTACGCTCCATTGCGCATAAGGCCGGATCTGTGTCTACAGAAGTCATAAGAACTGGTGCATACTGATTGTACTCTGTCTGTTCCTTTGTCATTCCGTGAATGTTTACATATATATCGCCGGAAAAAACTATGTGATGTGTATAGTCAATGAGCACACTTTCTCCCGGAAGGTGTCCGCCTTTTCCTTCGTAAACTTCAAAATGCAGCTCACCAAAATCAAAAAATCCAGTCTGAACAAGAGCTTCTGTCTGCTGTTCAGGAGACTGCCATAGAGCCTGGACCTTTGCCGGTTCAGGTGGCTGGTAGCAGGTGAGTGCCTTGCAAATATTTATATAGGGCTTATGTAAAGGATTTTGTTCCCGGTAACCGTTCTTGCCATTGTATTCTAGCTCCAGACATTTCTTTGATTTTGAGCTTGCATAGATTTCATCAAAAAGAGGAAGAAGCCCGCAATGGTCTACGTCTGCATGTGTGATGTAAATGCGTTTTTTGATTTTATCAAAATCAGGAAGAAGAGTTTTAAAAAGCTTCAGCATTTCGTCCTTATAGAGTGCATAACCGCTGTCTATAAAAAGAGTTTCGTTGTTACTCTGGATGATTGCTGTGTTACTTCCACAAGGGGGCTCAATCAAAATGATTTTTGTATTCTCTGTGATTTTGTGATTTGTTATTCGCGGTAAAAACTTTTCTCCACGACAGGCTGCCAGAAGATGTGCAAAACGGCTGATGCTTTCAAAAGTTTTATATGGAGAAAGACCTTTTTCATCAAGCATCTGCATTACAATATTTGTGTTTATTAAAAGCTCATCTCGTAAGCTTTCAGAAAGCCCAAGACACTGAACAAGCTCCGAAACAAAGGAATTATAAAAAATGCTGTTGTCCAGAATCTTTTCTGAATGATTATAGTCAAGAAGTCTTACAGGGCAGAGAGCTTGTGCTTTTTTCAGAAACTCATTTAATTTTGTTTCATCACCAACAAAAAGCCCCATCTTAAAAGCCTGAAAATCACTTCCATTTTCCTGTGAGCTGATATAGGAAATATTTAACTGGAAATCATTTATAAGCCGCAGTATTTCTGTAACGCTTCCAGGCTTGTCTGCAAGGGTAAACTCCAGAAGAACAATGCTTGGTTCTGTTTTAGTATTATGCAGGTAACCGATTTCCCAAAGAAGTAAATCTGCTTCTTTGAGTTTTTCTTCATCACCTTCTGCATCTATAAAAAGAGTGTGAGAATCAACAGCTTTGTTATAGCTTACTCGGGTGATATTTATTCCTAGCTTTGCAAAACATTCACTTGCTTTAAGAAATGCACCAATATGATTTGGCATGTTTGTGATATAGGTTTTCTTCATAATAAAGCTAATATATCACATTTTCCGGGCTCTGTGCATATAATAACATTTAATTATACTAAAGTTCTTTAATATTTTTTAAATTTTCTCTTGAAAATCTCGGTATAATTCTGTAAGATAAGATTGTCGGGTCAAGCCTGACAATGAGTGAGCGCTGGTAGCACCTGCGCAGCAGCCGACCGCAAGGGAGCCTTTGGCGGACTGAGGACGGTGAGCGTTAGCGAAGTGCGGACATAGCGACCCGAGCGGAGCGAGGGGCACTCCCACAAAAAAGAGGTGCAGTATGAACGAAGAAATCAAAGCTGTAGCACAACGATTAATCGGTTTACGTGACATTATGGACGTAAGCGTGGAAGAAGCTGCCGGTGTTTGCGGTGTTTCTATTGAACAGTATCAAAAGTACGAAAGTGGCTATGTTGATATTCCGGTTGGCATTTTACAGTCAATGGCAAAAAAATACGGTATTGATTTAGGAACCTTGATTTCTGGTGATGAACCTCGAATGAAAACCTACTGCCTTACCAAAAAGGATAAAGGTCTTTCTGTTGACCGCCGCAGCGACTACAAATATCAGGCACTTGCTGCAGGCTTCCAGAACCGCAAGGCTGACCCTTTTATTGTTACAATCACACCGGAAGAAACCCGCGAGATTCACTATAATGCGCATCCAGGCCACGAGTTTGAATATATGATTGAAGGCTCCATGAAAATTGTCGTTGACGGTAAAGAAATGGTACTCGAAGAAGGCGACAGCATTTATTTTGATGCTACCAAGCAGCACGGTATGCAGGCCTTGAACAATAAAAAAGCTAAGTTTTTGGCAATAATAATTTAAAATTACACTGTCATTCTCGTGCTTGTCACGGGAATCTTAGAAGATTGTCGGGTCAAGCCCGACAATGACATATATAAGGATATACAAAATGCTTGAAGATTTTCTAGAAAAAACTGAGTTTACAGATTATAAAGATTTTTTTGAAAACTATAAAATAAAGGTGCCTGCAAACTTCAACTTTGGTTACGATGTAGTTGATGTTCTGGCACAGCGTACTCCAGATGCCACAGCCTTTATCTGGTGCAATGACAATGATGAAGAGCTGGTAATGAGCTTTGGTGAACTCAAAGAACGTACCGACCGAGCCGCCGTATATTTCCGCAGTATTGGCATTAAACGTGGGGACTTTGTAATGCTCATTTTGCAGCGTCGCTACGAGTTCTGGATTTCCATTGTTGCCTTGCATAAAATTGGTGCTGCCGTAATTCCTGCAACTCACATGCTTACAAAAGAAGATATTGTTTTCCGCTGTAATGCCGCTTATATCAAGGCAGTTGTTGCAGTTGACCATCGAGAGCTTTTCAAATATATAGAAGATGCCCAGAAAGAGTGTCCTTCGCTTAAAACTCTTGTGGCAGTTCCACCGTTTGGAATTGACCAGGGTATGAGCGATGAGTTTAAGCAAAATCATCCAACCTGGCTCGATTTTACTGAGGGCTGTAAGAATGTAAGTGAAGCGGATCTTAATGAGTTCCGTTCTCTTAAACGCGAAGAAATCAGCAAAAATGATGATATTCTTCTTGCTTATTTTACTTCCGGTACAACAAGCCATCCAAAACTTGTTTCACACAACTATCTTTATCCGCTCGGACACATTGTTACAGCCAGCTACTGGCAGCAGGTTCAGAAGGGTGGACTTCACCTTACAGTGGCTGATACCGGTTGGGGAAAGGCAGTTTGGGGTAAGCTTTACGGTCAGTGGATTGCTGAATGTTCTGTATTTATTTATGACTATCACGACAAGTTTAAGCCAATTGATCTTATCAAGCAGATTGAAAAACATCATATTACTTCCTTCTGTGCTCCTCCAACAATCTACCGCTTCCTTATCCAGGAGGATTTGACCAAGTATAATTTCTCAAGTTGTCTACATTGGTCTACAGCCGGAGAGCCATTGAGTGAGGAAGTATTCAATAAGTGGAAGGAAATCACTGGAAAAGAGATCCGCGAAGGCTTTGGACAGACAGAAACAACTCTTTCTCTCTTCAATTACGGCAACGAACGCATAAAACCAGGAAGCCTTGGAAAGCCTGCTCCTTATTACAATGTTACTTTAATAGACGATGAAGGTAACGAGGTTGAAGACGGTGAAGTTGGCGAAATCGTAGTTGATATGAAAAATGGTAACTTCCCGGGCCTCTTTATGGAATACTTTGGTGACCAGGCCCGTACAAAAGCAGTTATGCACGACGGCTACTATCATACAAGCGATAACGCCTGGCGTGATGAAGACGGTTACTTTTGGTTCACCGGCCGCAATGACGACGTAATCAAGTGTTCAGGTTACCGAATCGGTACCTTTGAGGTTGAATCTGTTCTTATGCAGCACCCGGCCGTTGTAGAATGTGCCGTTACCGCCGCCCCAGACCCGGTCCGTGGACAGGTTGTAAAAGCTACAATCGTTCTTGCCAAAGGTTATACACCAAGTGATGAGCTTGTAAAGGATATTCAGAACTTTGTAAAGAAAACTACAGCTCCTTATAAGTACCCTAGAATTGTTGCCTTTGCAGACAGCCTTCCAAAAACAATTTCCGGCAAAATCATGCGAAAGGATATTAAATAGATATTTACGAAAGGTTTTAAATAAATAATTTCTACAAAATCTCCTGTGGGTGTGGTATAATAGTAAAATATTTATACAAATATTGCTGCAGGAGATTTTTTATGACTGACTCA
>JAEETM010000036.1 GCA_016290335.1 Treponema sp.
GGACACAAAAAGATTGCAATAATTGCCGGTGAAGAACAGGATTTACATGGTCATGACCGACTTGTTGGTTTTGAACGCGCAATGAAGGAAGCCGGACTTCCTGTTGACAAAAAGCTTTTTGAAGCCGGAAAATGGAGCCGCGGAAACGGATACCTTGCCTGCCAGAAACTTTTTGAAAAATCAAACGATTTTACCGCAATTTTCTGCTTTAATGACCTTATGGCTGCTGGCTGCTACGATTATCTTTACGAAATTGGCAAAGTTCCGGGCAAAGATATTGCAGTTGCAGGCTTTGATAACAGGGAAATAGCAGACTTTCTTACTCCACCTCTTACAACAATGGCAATTCCGCTTTATGAAATTGGCGGCGCTGCTGCTTATGTGCTCCTGCAAAAGCTGAATGGTGCAGATGCTGAATACGAAAATCACGACGAAAGGCTACCTTGCCGCTTGATTGAGCGGAAATCTGTCTGCGAAGTAAAATAAAAAGGTGAAACAATGAAAACAGCTGTTCAATTCTCAAATCCCTTTGTACTGATTTTTCTGATTGGTACTACAGTAAGCTTTTTGATTAATCACTTTCTTGAGTTTGTTGATTACAAGGCCAGATGCAAGAATGGAGGGACACTTCCCGAGGAAATAAAGTCTGTTCCAGGAGCAGCAGAGCTTTTTGACACAGAAAAGCTTAGTAAAATCTGCCGATATGAGAATGCAAAGTATTTTCAATACATCCCCTCTTCGTTTTGTACAATGGTTCTTGAGCTTTTACTGGTTATTTCTGGCTTTTATCCTTTTATTTTTGAAACAATCTGCACCTGGCTTTGCGGAATCCCCCAGACAGTAGGAAAAAGCTTTATTTGTTTTCTATTATTTATGATACTTTCTTCAATACCAGCTTCTATAATTTCTATTCCTTTTGATTTATACCGTGAGTTCCATACAGAAAAGAAGTTCGGCTTTAGCAATATGACCATAAAGCTTTGGATTACCGACCAGATTAAAAGTCTTGCACTCTCTCTTCTTCTTGCAGCCTTTTTAACCTTTGCCGCATCTCTATTCTTTGTAAAATATCCACAAAGCTGGTGGTTTATTCTTGCAGCAGTCTTAATTACTTTTACTTTTATTATGCAGATTATCTATCCAAAGTTTATAGCTCCTCTATTTAATAAGTTTGAGCCACTGCCAGGAGGAGAAGTAAAAGATAAAATAACGGCAATTCTTGAAAAAACAGGCTTTAAAAACGGTGGCCTCTTTGTTATGGACGAATCTAAAAGAAGCGGTCACAGTAATGCCTATTTTACAGGCTTTGGAAAAACAAAAAGGATTGTACTTTATGATACTCTTGTAAAATCACTTACCCCGGATGAACTTGCTTCTGTTTTAGGACACGAGCTTGGACATTTTAAATTAAAGCACATCACAAAAAAACTTATTCTGGTAATTCCACTGGAGTTTATCTTGATGTTTGCCCTTTATAAGCTTGCACAACTTCCAATGCTTTATGCTGCTTTTGGTTTTAATACGATTTCTACCGCAGAAATAGGTTCTGCTCAGTTTATAGGACTGTATCTTGCAGTAATGCTTTATGGTGCTGTTTCTGAAATAATATCGCCACTTGTTAATTATTTTTCAAGGAAGGATGAGTTTGCCGCAGATGCCTATGCAGCAAAGGTATGTGGTACAGGGGAAAACCTCATCTCAGGACTGATAAAATTAAACAGTGAAAACCTGAGTGAGCTTCTTCCCCCAAAAATATATGTTTTCTGGAACTTTTCGCACCCATCCCTTATAGAAAGGATTCAGGCACTGCAAAAACCTATTTCTTAAACTTTATATCAACCTTGTAGTCTTCTGTTGTCCAGTCAGGGTCAATTTTAAGAACGAGATTTGCATCTGGAACAAGCTTAGCAGGTTTTATAAAGTAATATTTTCTGTGAGTTTCTTTACAGCTGAACTGATAAACAAGGCCTTCTTTTGTTACATCGAGCTTTTGATCCTGAATCTTATCTTTTGTGAAAGAATAGATTAAGCTTCCGTCTGTAGCATCATAAAGGTCAATCTTCATATCAAGACCGATTACCCATTCCGCATCATAATTAGGGTCTGTCCAAGTGCCTTTTGGAAACTCTTCTGCGAAAAGACCTGCAACCATAACAGCTGCAACAAAGAGTACTGCAAATAATTTTTTCATACGCGCTCCTGATAAAGTAATTTGAGAATCTTAAAGAGCAAAGCTCCGAAATCCTCTTAATATATAATCTTACCACACTATTTTTTTTTATCAAGAATCAAATAAAGAAAGAGAAAAAAACTGCCGATATTTTAAGAGAGGAACTCTTTTTTTTAAAAAAAATAGATTTTTTGACAGTTATATTTGCGTATGGTATAATCATAAAGTTATATCATTGGGATATTTATACGAAAAAGAGTAAAAAGTGGCGAACATGGGTAATAAAAAAGACGAAAAAAAGAAAAAACAGCGTTATGGAACTTCAATAGGCTTAAAACTTGTACTAATCATTTCGGCTCTCGTAATTATTTCTTTGGGAAGCTTGACGTTTCTTGTTAGTTACTTTGTAGGAGCTGAAGTTCAGCTTACAGCAGAAGATAACAATCATACAATCACAATGAGAACTGCCTCTACAACTGAAAACGAATTGAACTCCTTGCGTTCAAATGTCTTTCTTATGCTTGATATGCTTAATGCAGCAGGCTCTTCTGGTATTCTTTCGCGCCAAACCTCAGCCTTCTTCTTTGAAAGAAATCAATCTATTGCTTCTGTAATAATTCCCGGCGATAAAGAACTTATTAATAACCGCTTCTTTATCTCAAACGAAATTGAACCAGAGCTTATTACAGAGTTTCTTTCTCAACATCAGGAAGATATTACCCGCACAGAAAACGGTGAATCCTTTATTTTCAATGCAGCACCGATATTTAAACTGCCAATTCTAGCCCTCTTTTTACCATGGCGTGAAAGCGGACTTAATCAGGCTGTAGTAATACTCTTTTCAAGCGATTCCCTGTCAAACACTTTTGGAACCGGTAACTTAAATCTTTCTTTTATGATAAATCACGAAGGCGATTTACTTGTTCATCCTGACTATAACCTTCTGGAAGCAGGCGCAAGTATGGCTAAACTGCCACTCGTAGAACAAATGAGGGCAAATAACGACGAAAACAGACAGATAATCTTTACAGACCTTGATGGAAAAGAATATTTTGGTGCCTACTGCAAGATTACTATGGCCGATGCTGGTGTAATTACTTTAATAGAAAAAAATGTTGCATTAAAGGCTGTAACAAACCAGACAAGGCAGAACATCTACCTTACACTGGCAATTCTCTTTGTATCAGTTTTACTCATCTGGTTATTCTCTAAAACACTTAGTGTTCCACTTAGAAGACTCCGTGATATTGCAGAAGAAATAAAAATCGGTAACTTCAACACAGATTTGTTCGATAAGCTTAAAGCAAAAAAGCGTCGCCGTGATGAAATTGGTGTTCTTATTCAGTCTACAAAAGATGAAAGGGAAATTTTAAATACAATTTCAAGACTTACAAATAAGGGTGTTGCAAAGGCTATTGTACGAAAAGAAATTGACTTTAACCCTCATCTTAAGGATATTACAATCTTTTTCAGTGATATCCGCGGCTTTACAGCTATTTCCGATGGTTTTAACAAGAGATTTGGTGAAAAATCGGCTGCAGAAATCATCAGCTTCTTAAATGACTACATGAGCCGAATGGTAAACTGTATTACCATTACAGGCGGAAACGTAGATAAGTTTGAAGGCGATGCCATTATGGCCTGCTGGGGCGTTCTTCGTGATGATGACCTTTCTTTTGAAAAAATGAAAGATGGCGAACCTGGAAAGGCAGAAATGGCAGAAGCTCATGCAAGGCACGTAAAAGCAGATGCCGTTAGCGCAATTAAAGCTACTACTGCAATGCGCTATGCCCTTATGGTATACAACAAGCAGGCAGAAGCCTTTACAAAAGAACATGCAAACGAACCATTGGCCCAGTATAAGCCTCATATTAGAATCGGTTCGGGCTTGAACTCAGGAAGAGCAACAGTTGGCTTTATGGGTTCTTACGACAAGATGGAGTTTACCTCTATTGGAGACGCCGTAAACCTTGCTTCCCGAACAGAAAGCTCAAACAAGCCTTGCGGTACTGACATGCTGATTACAGAAGATACCTACAACTTACTTAAAATGGACTATATCCGCTGTAAGGAAAACAATTTTACTATAAAAGACGAGTTCCTTAAGGATGAAGTTGTTGTTGAAGTAATTCCTGTTACTTTTGAAGTTAAAGGTAAAGGCAAGCAGCACTTCTACGGTGTTGTAAACATGCCTAATTTTGATATAGAAGAGTTTTTCAAAACAAGCGACCCTGATTTTGTCGTAGATGAAGACTGCAGAAAAGCTATAGGACCTACTGGACCTAAGACGCTGGCTGAAGTCAGAACGCTGCTAGGAATCCCTACACCAGACTTTGGAGGAGTCAACCTTGACGCAGAAGAGAATAAAGTCACTGCTAGCTGAGATTTTCTTCGTTTGCTTCTGCTTGTTTGGTTGCGGTTACAGCGTTTATCAGTTCTGGCTGTCTCTGAACAAAGCACTTACAAAAAACGAAGAACAAATAGCTACCATTACTTTTAAATACAAAACTGCTCAACGTAAGTTTGAAGATGATCTCATCTGGGATCGTCTTCAACAGCATTCTCCTATTTACGACGGTGATACTATCCGCACTGCCCCAATGTCTGAGGCAACTATTTATTTTAACGATGGTAACGTAATGAACCTGTACGAAAACACTCTTGCACAGGTTCGTCTTAATGATGACGGTACTAATGAAATTGATTTTGACGGCGGTCAGATTGAGATTCAGACAAGTAAGACTTCCGGCATGAAGATTAAATCTGGAACTTCAATGGTTAGCATTGAAAAAGGAACTTCAGTTGCAACTGATAAAACTTCTTCTGGATCAAAAGAGCTTAATGTTCAGGTTCAGAGCGGTACGGTTGCACTTACAGATACGGTTACCGGTCAAGTTAAAGCGAACCTTAAAGCAGGTCAGACAGCCACAATGGATCAGGCTGGTAACGTACAGAAAAAGCACTTATCTATCATCTACCCTCTTAAGGATGTTAAAACTCTTACTTTTGTAGAAGAAGTTCAAACGGTAGAGTTCAAGTGGGATTGTGATGCAGAAAACGGTGCCTTGATTGAGATTTTTGAAACAAAAGGAAGAACAAATCCTGTTCAGTCATTCTTTGTAAACGATTCTTTCAGTCAGATGGTTGAGTTGGCACCAGGAACTCACTGGTGGCGAATTACATCCGGCGATGAATATGCAGAAGGAAAAATCAACGTTTATTATTCACAAAAACCACAGATTATTGCTCCTGCAGCAGATTATGTTGCAGTTTTCCGAACAAAAAAGCCTGGAATCCGCTTTATCTGGTCTGCAAGCGACAGGGCAACCTCTTATGAACTTGAAATTGCAAATAACGAAAACATGAATAATCCTGTTGTAGTACAAAGAGCTTCACAGCCGTCCAGTATTATTTCTTCTCTTGGGGAAGGAACATGGTACTGGCGTGTAACTCCATATTACACAATCAACAACACTGGACTTTCAAATCAGTCCGAAGTTTCTTCATTCAGAATTAACAGAAGCGGAGAACTTAAAAAGCCTGAGCTCCAGTTACCGCTGGAAGAAGGACTTGTTAGTACAAAAATCCCTGTAAATGGACAGATGACTTACAAAAAGATTAATTTCTCCTGGAAGGATAACCCGGAAGCGGTTTCTTATGAATACAGAGTTTGGCAGCGTGCACCAAATGGACAGCCTTACACAAGCGGTTCGGTAACCGACAACTACTTTACCATTGATCCATCCCGTCTGGAAATTGCAAACGGCACCTGGTACTGGCAGGTTACAACCCACGATGTAGAAGGCAACTCTGCAACCTCTGAAATCCGCAAGTTTATTGCAATTGACTCTAGTGCAGATCAGAGAACCCTGTTCCCGCCTGAAAACTACAGGCTTGCTGCATCCCGTTCTCAGGATATACGTTATAGCTGGAAAACAAACATTCCTTACCCTACTACATTCCAGCTGGCAACAGACAGTCAGTTTACAAATATCATCCATAGCGAAACAACAACAAATACAAGTGTAACTGGTAGAGAGCTTACTCCTGGAACTTATTACTGGCGAATTACAACTCAAATTGCAGATGCCGAAGTTACTACTCAAATGAAAACTGTAAATGTAGTACCTCCACTTGATCCGCCGGTTGCAAAGTATCCGTCTGACGGTAACCGAGAGGTTATTCGTGAAGGTATACCGCTTACCTTCCAGTGGAAAACTGTTGAAAATGCAGATTACTACCAGATTAAGCTTTATACAGAAGATAATATGGAAACTCCTGTTTACGAGCGCAACTTTATTGAAGCAGATGAACACGGCAACGTTAAAGATGTGCTTGATATGTGGAATTTTGATGAAACAAATTATGTTTGGACACTCCAGGCCTTTGGCGAAGAAAAAGCTTATGCATCGCGCGAAATTGGTTATCTTTCTTCTTATAAGTTCAGACTTAAAAAGCTTAAGCCTGTAAGACTCCTTCTTCCTGTAAACGGTACTGAGTTTGGCGGTATAGAAGCTATTAAAACTCCTGCAAACTTTGTATGGACTTCTGTAGACGAGCCTTCAAAATCTCAGCTGATTATTTACAAAGATGGCAGTGACGAAGCTTACAAGTTTAAGATTATTGAAAAACCAAGATACACAAACAAAATGCCGCAGCTTTACGAAGGTCAGTATTATTGGAAGATTGTTGCACAGACAATCGATAATCTGGATATTTCTTCAAAGGGAATGAACTCGTTCTCTGTAAAGAAAATGCCTAAGCTTCCGGCAACCAAGCTTGTAAAACCACCGGTTAATTCCGAAATCAATATTGACTATATTATAGAAAACGGATTGCAGGTTAACTTTGAGTGGCAAAGCCTTAAACAGGAAGTAGCACGCTATATTCTCAGAGTATACAACATCCACGACCCTACTCCTGTATTCGAAAAAGATTTTGATCCTGATACAACTACTTATCTATTTGATGGTGATGATTTCTCTAACACATTAGGTAAAGCAAACGGTAAGTGGTATTGGACAATTGAAGCTCAGACAGACTTTATGGGAATGCTTTTACAACGCGGAACAGAAGCCCGCTCAGACTTTAATGTAGATATTCCTAGAAACAAACCTGGTGACGTAAAAACCGAAGATGAAAGAGTTAAAATCCGTTATGGTGTTGAACCGCAGGATGAAGATCAGTCGGAGAGCGTAAAGAAAAAGCTTAAGAATGCAAAGAAAAAGACTTCAGATAAAGTAAAAATTACAGATAAAAAACAGAAAAAGAAGAAAAAGAAGAAGTAACGGAATAAATTATGAGAATGCGTAACAGACGTATTGTGACATTCTTAATTTCCTCACTCATTTTCCTTGCCGGGAACAGGGCTTTTGCACAAGCTACAAAGCCAGTTGCCGACAATTCTTCTTATTTTTTAAATGATGATAATGAACTTGTACAGCGCTTTACCTGGCAGGGTAATAAAAATGTATACCGCTACGAGTTTGTTCTTGAACAGTACAGCGATGAGCTTGGTGATTATGTTCAGATTCAGTTTATAGATACAAAAGATACCGAAGTAGAGCTACCACTCAATGCTGGAAAATACAGATATTATTTAAACATTTACAATTACTTAAATTATCTGGATTACAGCACAGAATATATTAACTTTGAAATTATAAAGACTTACCACCCTATTATTACTTCAGTTTCTCCAACAGTTATTTACCTTGAAGAGCCGCAGACTGGTATTTTCACCGTAGAAGGAATGGAACTGCGTCCAGACACTATCTTTACCCTTGAAAACAACATTTACGAGATTCAGGCAAAGATTCTCAGTACAGATTCTGAATACAAACGTTCCCGAATAAAAATTGACCCAGAGCTTCTGGATTCCGGTTCCTACTATATCCGCGCCGTAAACCCTGGTGGACTGTTCGATACTTCCGGTACAATTAAAATTACATTCAAAAAACCAATGGATTTGGACGTAGCCGTTGGTTATTCACCGGTTGCTTTGCTGGATATTGATAAAACAAAGGATGTAAATGATGCCAATCATAATGATACCCTCATTGAGTTCTTTAGTGGTGATGATCGTTCCGGTGTATTCTGGCCACTTGGTCTGGATGCAAGGGTAACCTTTATTCCATTCAAAACTGCAAATGTATTCTTTGGAACTGCATTGGGATTAAACTGGTTCCGCGCAAAATATACAAATTATGCAAATGGGAAAGAAAGTTATACAATTATAGCTCCAGCCTATTCTATGCATCTGGATTTTGTAAGCCAATTTGTACTTAAAAAATCTCTGCCATGGAAAATGGTCCTTGACGTTCATGCGGGAGGCGGTTTATTCGGATTTTCAGGATTAACCCTAGTATTTCCTCATTATACATCAGATCCGTTATGGTCAGCAGATGGTTGTCTGAATGCAGGAGTTTCATTGCAAGTTTATAGATGGAAACGTTTTTATTTTGAAGCTGGAAGCGACTTTTTGTGCGCATTTACATACTCAGAAAATAAAAAAACAGGAAAAAATTCACCAATGATGGTATACTATATAGAGCCAAGAATAGGTGTTGGCTGGCAATTCTAAGGGAAGGAGGATAAAAATGGTTAAACAGATCACAAGAAAAAAGAATAATTCTCATTCTAAAATCTCTTCAGTCATTTCTACTCTACTTGCCTTAGTTTGTATTTTATTAACAACCTCCTGCAAGTTATTCTTTGTAGATATAAAAAAATACCTTAAGGATAATACAGAATTAGCCGCTGTAGATAAATGTCTTACAGAGCTGGATTCTTACTCAATAACAGATCCAAACGGCAAACAAGTTTACTGCATATCTTCGAATGATGATTTTGTAATTAAGTTCAGGTTAAGAAATCCTCAAAACTATATTCTTACTCCAAGCGAACCAAGTAAATACCGCAGTACAGCTTCAACAGAATATCAAACAACAGATCCTTCTATAACAGTTTCTTTTGACAGTCTTTTTAAAGAAAATGTTGATTATCTCGAAGGAGATGCTTCCTATGTAATACTTACAGAAAAAACCTCCAATCCTACTTATGCATTAATTGAAATTGATAAAGACAGCTACTATCTTACACTTACCTACTCCAAAGATTTTCTGAATAAAACAGAAATGGGGCATAATATATCACCAACAATACAGCTTAGACATCCAAAAACAAAGGTAGAGTTTGAAACCTATTCAGATTTGAAAATAGTCTGCAATTCAGCTCCACCGGCAGTTTATGGACCAATCGTATATCTGGATGAAAGCCAGAATAAATACGTTTTGCTGTTCAACATGCCAAAAAACGATGATTTAAAGGGTATTCATAAGGATATTTCTCATCTTTACATCAAATCAACAGGTTATGGAAAGAATCAGGATTTTGAATATAAATATAAAGTTGCAGTTGATGATAATGGTTATTTTACATTAAGCAAAGACTCTCAATCAATACCAGATACTTCCAAAGGGATTCCTCAAGATAATAACATCACCCCAACAGGAGCTGTTTTTACACCTGGCGATAATCCTGTTTATATTCCTCTAAATCAAGGGCTTACAACAAACGAAGTACTATATACCTTTACACTTGCAGATAACTGGAATCTTAAATCAACTCCGGCAGAAGCAAGCATAAGCTCAAAGAAGCTTGCAGAACCATATTTTACAGATTCTAAAGATATTCTTATTTCGAATGATACAAAAATTGCTCAGGACACAAAAAGTTCATTTGCAACCTTTAATCTTTATCCAGCACTACGTACCTATTGGTTTGAAGACCAGTCAACCGGCATTATCCAGAATAAGTACTATGTAAATGGAGAAGCAAAAAACTTTGAGTTCGATGAAACAAAGATAGACGAACCAAACTCATTAACTAATGTGGAACTTCTTAAAGACGAATTGCCAGATAGTGCACGAGTAAAAATAGACGGCGTGCAGACTGCCGATTTAGCAAGTACAAAAGAGGCCATTAATACAAAATGGAAATCAAAGAACTCAAATACAAGTAAGTGTACAATTGAATACAGTGTATCTCAAATACAGGATGAAACGGATGCTGATGGTAATGAAATTACTACTCCACTCTTCTCCAGTTCCTTTGATTGTGAAGAATCTTCAGGTTCTCACCCTCAAAAACAAAAGCTGACAAATCAATCATCTAGACTTAATAACAGTGGAAACACTTTAAAATCTACAGGGCACTACACTCCTGTAGAATTACCAGGCGGTAAGCTTAGATTAACAGTATACACACATAAAGTTGGATTTGCAGATTCGAATCCGGTTACATATGATTTTGAAGTTTTGCGTACACGCGTTTATGTTTCTGATAAAATAGACAGCAATGATGAAACCAATAATGGTAGTTCAAACTCTCATTTCAAGACAATTACACACGCAGCCAAAAAGCTTTCAACCAAAGGTGATTCAGCAAATACAATCTATCTGGACAGCGATTTAACAGATAATATTGTTATTCCGGATGGAACCTACGTAAACATCACTCCTACAGCAGGAACCCGCACAATAACAGCAGGAACTGATGATACAGAAGGAAAGGTTCTCAAAATCGGAGATAATGCAACTGTAGTACTACAAAATCTTATTCTCCAGGAAGGCGACATAGAAGTTGGCGAGAACTCAAAGCTTTATTTGAATGATGTTAAGTTTATAGGAAAGACAGTTTCTAAATATGACGAAAGAAACAAAATCCACGTAGCTTCTACAGGTATAGTAATTCTTGGCGGCAATACAATTATTGATAGTGAAGATATCACAGTCGAAACAGACGAATTAGACGAAGAAGGTAATAAAAAATCAGTACAAACAGCTAAAACCTATATCGCACTTGAAGAAGGCGGAAAAGTTCAACTTGGTAACAAAGACATAAATACACCATCTAAAGAATACACAGCAAAAGAACTCGTTGTTCTTCAGACAGTAAATGAAAATCCAACACTTAATACAATTCTTCTTGAAACAGAATATACTTCAAATACTCAGTATCGCCCACTTCAGTTGTCTTATAAAGATATTTATGACGATTTAACATCTGAAAATGATCCATACAAGCTGTTCAAGCTCAATAATGCAGGCTATTACATTGGTTTTGATGAAGCCCTGACAGGTAGTGCAACCGCCGGTCGTGGTCTTGTTAAGATTCCGGCAGTTAATATTACAGAACCTGAAGTTGGTGGATTTACTGTTATTCTTTCCGTAAATCAGAATGAAGCCACTAACCTTGAAACAATAAAGAATAATGATAAGATTACCTTTACATTAAAACGAAACGGTCAGTTATTTACTAAAGCTACAGGACTTAAGCTGGAACTTCGACTTGAAGGTGATGTTATTGAAAACAGCAAGAACAACCAGCAGTCTGTACAGGAACTTACAGTACCAACAACTTATCCATCTGGTTACTATACAATTTACGCTTACTTTACATACGACGGCATTACTTACTGCGAGCACTTTAATGTTTATATGGAGGCAGAATGATGAAAAAGATTCTTAATAATCTCGCAGTCTTACTAAGTTCTCTTACATTATTATCTTTCTGCCTTACCAGCTGTAAATCGTTCTTTAACAACAATCAAAAGAATGAAGTTAATTTCGTTGATATTGTTGTACAAAGCGATTCATACGCCGGCATAAATGATTCTCAAAATAATTCAGCCAGAACAGCTTCTGTTGTAAAACCAGATAATGTTTATTATGTTGTAACAGCTTACGGAACAGATACAACAGAAAAACAACTGGATCCAGTTACACAAGATGAACCCGTTGTTGGAGTTGAACTTACCTATCATCTTGAGCTGGAGTCTGGTTTCTGGACTTTTGAAGTTTACGGCTATGAGAACAAGGAAAAAGCAACCAGTAAAGCTAATGCTATTCTCTATGGAAAAACTACAGAGCCTATAACCTGTAATGGCGGACGTTATTATAAACAGATTCCTGTTGCTTTTACTAAAAAAGGCAACGGCAGCGTAAAGCTTGAAATTGATGCTTCGAAAGTTACAATAGACAAACTGAAAATCTCCGGTACAGGAATTGCCCTTGACGATGATAAATACGAAAAAAAAGATGGTAAAATCATAATTGAAAAGGACAATCTTAAATCAGGTACTTATAATGCAAAAATGGATTTCTACACAAATGATGTTCTGCTCTACTCTACAGAAGAAATAATAAACATAACTGATAATCTTGTAGTTGAGAATTGGATTTACAGTGGTGGAAAAGACTATTTAGTAAGAATAGATGAGGAAGACTCTATTTCTGCAGCAGCATTTATACTCACACCTGAACTTATAACCAAAAATAAAAATAATTACTGTTATGTAGCAGAATCAAAAGCATACATGGAACAGGCATTCACAAGTGTAAAAACTCCTGCTGATTCAAATACTGGTTCTGGAACTGCACCTTATAAAACCCTGCAGGCTGCCTTTAACAGGACAATGGCTTTAAATACCGAGTTCAAAAACGCAGAAAAACAGCAGCGTGAGTTTATAATATATGTTGCAGGAACTGTCGCCGGTGCTAATACTTCTACAACAACTACACATATTGAAAATGACAACGGAGATTCTTATAAGCTTTCTATCATAAAATATGGTTCAAGCGACACTAAGCCAACAATAACCGGCAATATTTCAATCGGCCAGAACATACCTACAACAATTTCTTCAATTTCAATGGACGGTTTAACCTCCAATTCAAAGCTTACACTAAGCAACTGTACGCTTTCAGGAAAAGCTCCATTTGAAATTACAAACGTTTCTGATGAATCTGTAATTACAAATACAATAATTGGTTCTGCAAGTTCTTCAAGCAATATAACCTTTACAAACAGTACAGTAACAATTTCAAATACAAAAAATCACGGCATTTATGCAAAAGACTTTACGTCAAATCATACACTTCTTAATATGAGCTGTAATTCAACTTTAACGAATGACAGATTCACATTTATGCCAGATACCTTTATTATTCAAGATTCTAATGGAACAGAAAATGGTAAAATTACACTAAGAAAAGTTGCTGTATCTGCAAATAATGACTTTACGCTTAAAAACAGCAGTAATATTTCGCTTTCAAATATTACTATAAGTGTTCCTAAAATTATAACCGAAAACATTTTGGGAACTTCAATTGATTCTTCAACCTTCACAATTTCTGGTACAGACTGCTTTGATTTTAAAGACAGCCAGATTGACTTTACAAGTACAAAGCTTAATGGAACTCTAAAAATATCAGGAACTGCAACAGAAACAAATGCTCAGCGAAAAGTAACCTTCTCAAAAAGTGGTACAGTAGCTTCAGCAATTTCTGGAAACGGAATAACAGTAAGTAATTCAACTGTAGAGTTTACAGACTCCAGTTCCATTACTTCCAGCGGCATCATTACCTTTGAAAACAACAGTAAAATTAAGTTAAATAACTCTGCAAAAATAGATAATACAACTACATCAATTAATATAAGTAATTGTACTACAGAAATAGATAAAGCAACCTTAAATGTAAACAAGATAACAGCAGGTGATTCTACAGCAAGCGGCGCTACAAAATCTGACAATCTGACAATAAACGAATCTACTGTTACTACAGAAAAAGAAGGTCAACTTACATTCAATTCAAGTAATGTCTCTATTACTAAATCTACAATAAATGGACCAATATTTGTTTCAAATGATAATCTGACACTTGAAGATACAACACTTAACGGAGATATAGGTAAAGCAGCTGTCGATAATTCTCCGGCAGACGGTATTGATACAGACTCTAAAGTTATTCTTGCCGGTACTACTGTTCTTCCTTCATATACATCTGGAAGTAAAGTATATAACAGAACAATTTATGTTGAAGATAAAGCAATTCTTTATACAAAGAATCTGCCGGCAAAAGAGGCTTCACCTGCAACAATTGCAACTATAAGTGCACTCTACCCTACTAAAGACGAAGTTATTCTTGTTAATCTTAATAATGATAACAAAGAAATTGACTATGACAATACCTTTATTGTGAGCGGTGCTGCAAGTTCTACTCCAATCGATGAAAGATTCAAGCTTGATTCGGCCGGATACTATCTTGATTATCGTGTTCCTACAGGCGATACAATACGTAAAGGTGTAATAAAAGAAAGCTCTGTAGAATTAATTTTACCTGAAACCGGCGGATTTACATTAGAAATTGCCGAAAATGATAATATAACAGTAGATGCTAATGGACATATTGTAATTAGTAAGGATAATCTTGCTGATACACCAATAAAAGTTATTATTAAGAACAGCTCAAAAGAAATTGTTGATGCCAATATAACTTACCAGCTTTACCGCGAAGCAACACCAATTGGTAGTTCTGTAACAAGTACAGCAAATCCTGAAGGAATTACAATCTCTGGCGAAAGAATTGAACAGGAATTGCAGTTTGCTTCAAAGGTTACATATTTCCTTAAGGTTACGTTTACAGATAATGTTGCTAAACTGCTTTATTCAGATTTGTTCATTGTAGATATAGTAAAGGATTAAGAGAAGGAGGTGAATGTTTTTTATGAATAGAAAATCAAAAATTAAACATATTCTCATTGCTTCTCTTATTCTTGCTGTTGTTGGTCTTACTGCTGGATGTAAACATAATCTTACAGACAACAATAATTCTTCTGCAGAATCTTCTGTTAAGTATGTAGTTTTAAAACTCAATCTGGGATTGTCGGGTCGTCAGGCCTCCCCTTCACTTGATGCAGATGTCTTAAGTAATCTGCATTTTAAAGTAACTGCAAAAAATCACACAACTAAAAAAACAGCAACAACAGTTAATGATGCAGATTTTTTTGTGCACAATCAGGGAAGTACAAATCCGTATGAATACAAAATAAAGCTTGATTCGGGTATTGACTGGGATGTAACAGTAACAGGCTATTATGGAAATCCATCTGAAGGAATTGAAATCTTGAAAGGTGAAAAATTGGTATCTGTCCAGGCAAACGGAAGTTATTTTGAAGAAATAGAATTATTCTTTATTACTGCCAATTCTGGAAATGTTGATTTGGAAATTGATGTTACTGCTGTACCAGAAATTACTAATCTTAAAATATCACAAGGTAATACAAACTTAAATGGAACTTATACAGTAACTACAGAAGCAGATGGAAAACGAATAATTCACATTACACCTGATAATCCAATTAGCGCAGGAAACTATAATCCAATACTTTCTTTCTGTAATACAGATGATGTAACCATTATTTCCATACCGGAAACAATTACAGTTACAAAGAATATGACAACAAAATATTGGATTTCTCCTGCACAGAATCAATCTAACGCTCCAAGAAATCCATTCTTATCTGCCCCTGATTCAAATGGATATTCTACCTTTGTATTAACTCATGAACTTATATCACAATCATTAAATACAATATTTTATATTAGTAGTACAGGAAAACCGGGCAATTCTGGAAATGATTATTCAAGCCCGTTAGATAAAATTGAAAATGTATTTAAGCGAATAAATGCAATTAATAACAATGATTATGGCCCGGCAAGTAATGACAGTGATTTTGAACAGCATTTCCAGCGCAATTTCATCATTTTTGTAACAGGAACTGCTGTAGCTCCTGGTACATCAGCTGCCCCATTAACAGCCGATCACCCGCTTAATCTTTCTATATATCCGATTGGAACATCATCAGTTCCCGTTACTAATTACTTTAAGATTGGACGTAATATAAATCTTACAATGGAAAGCCTTACTTTTAATAATGCATTTACCTGCGATGACAATAGTACAGTACAGGCACAAAATATTACCTTTGGAAAGCAAATATATGTTGGACATGACCCTGCTAATGATACTACTGATGAAATACATAATACTGTAAGGTTTTCAATGACAGACTGCGGAGTTGGAACTGCAGCTTACTGTTATGCAAGTACCGATGGTCTGGAAAAATGCTTAATAACTGCAACAAATTGTACATTTAGTAATTCATTAACAAATAAAGGCGGAAATGTTATCGCTACAGATACAAATATTGAAAGAAACTATTCCGGTTCTGGCAACTCTTCCTTAATTCTTATTACATCAGATAACAACTCTGAAAGTAATTACATAAAAGGCTCTGTATCACTTGATGATTCCTCTTCTGCAATTATCAGGAACGCAAAAATTGGTGAAGGAGTTAGCCAAAATACAACCTATTCAATAAATATTAAGAACACATCTTCTGCGATACTCGAAAATGTAGAAATAACAAAGAGCATAGATGCACAATCATCTATTACATTCCTTGGAAATACACACTTTACTGGAAGCATTTCATCTACATCTTCTTATGTAGTTTCATTAAAACAGGGTGTTGTACTAAAAATTGGAGATATGGACACAGGAACCTCAAAGCTGGCCGCAATAAAAGTTGCTACAGCTTCTTCAAGTATTCCTATAACTCCAAATCTTCCTGTAATTCAGGCAATAGACGGACAGGAAGCAACACAAGCTCAAATAAACCGCTTTGAGCTTCATAACCCAGGCTATCATCTTGGTTATGATGCAGCAACAAAAAAAGGTATTGCAAAGCTTTCCTGGGGACAGATACAGGAACCAACCTTTGGTGGATGTACAATCAGCTTTGGTGAAGGAAGCAACATAACTTCTGGTGATGATGATATTCTGATATTAGCAAGAGGAGACAATCCTCAGGCTATAACAGTAAAAGCTTCCGATAGTGCTGGCACACCACTTGTTATCAAGTGTGTAAAACAATACCTTGGAAACACAGTTATTTCATCAACACCTGAATCAACTACATTAAAAGCTCAAACAATATCATTCCAGCGTTCAATAAAAGAGACTTACGGATTAGAAATAACCTTCATATATAACGAAATAGAATACAGTGAAATGTTTACTGTAAAAATACAATAGGAGCAGAAGATGACAATAAAAATGAAAAAACTTGCAAAAATCATTTTATTCTCTTGTTTGTCAATTAGTGCGCTGTCATTTTCTGCCTGCAGTTTTCAAACAGACTCTCACTATGCAACTGTTACTGTTCTGGTAAGAAATAATGAGTTTACATCTCAAAGCACAGAAACAACAACCAGTTTAGCATCAGAAAGAACGGCAACTCCAGTTTTACCATCTTCAATTACATATTCACTGACTGCAACTGAAATTTTAAATGGTTCAACCACATCCACCCCTAGATCATACACTTCAAACCATTCCGAAACACAAGCGGACAGTACTTTTCCAGTAGAAAAAAAATATATGCTGAAGCTTCCTGAAGGAAGATGGAAGATTACAGCTACAGGAAAAAACGCAGACAGTCAGGAAATATTATCTGGTACAGGCAGAGAATTTGATGTTGCCGCAGATGGTAAGTATACAGAAATTGTCCCTGTATATTTTATTGCAAATAACGGAACTGGAAGCATAAATCTTTCAATTACAACAACAGGCACAAATATTGACCACTTAGTTATTTCTGGCACAGGCAACGGATACGAGCAACTCGTTTTAGACAACACCTACAACGTTGTTAATGGTGTAATAAGTATTAATGCTTCAAACATTTCAGCAGGCACTTATCACCCTACTCTAACCTTCTACAACAGCGACGACACCATAGTTACAATTATCAAAGAAACCTTTAATATTCGAAAGAATATGACTACCGATAAATGGTTCAAAAGCGGTTATGCCCTATATCTGAAAGAAAAAACAGGTACAACAAACCGCGAAGCCGATTTTATTCTTACACAGACAATAATTGATACTCTTGAAAACGATACCTTCTATGTAAAAGGCACTGGAGCTCAAAGTTTATTAATCTCCGGTACTGGAAATGATGAAGCAAATGACGGTACACGCCTTGCCCCTTACCTTACATTAAATGCCGCAATTGCCCGTATAAATGAGCTGAACAATGATAATTACGATGCACATACAGCCGCAGCCACTGCACACACTGCACATGACATCAAGAGCTTTACAATCTTCTGCGATGGCAATATTGGAAGCGAACCAGTTCCTCTTACAATACAACCACAGCATAATCTCACCCTTACAATAGAACGAATTGAAGATTCTGCTTCTTCAACAATTACAACTTCGTTGTTTACATTTGGTGGTAATCAGACAACAAACATTACAATCAAAGATATAGACCTTAAAGGCAACCTCAAACTGGATTATGGGAACCTCACCCTTGATTCTGTAAGAGTTCTTCCTTTTGATACAGATACTTCAAAGGGCTTGCTCACTTATAACGGTGGGCAGCTTACAATAGGTGGCAACACAAGCTTTGCAAGCGGAATAACTCTGAATGCTCCAAATAAGAAAATCTATCTTGAAAGTTCAATCACTGCTGCCACACAAACAAAAATCAGAACAGGTACAAATGGTACAGGTTATACTGAATCTAGTGTAATTCTGGAAGGAACCGGCACAGAATCTGATCAAAGTTCTCACATTGATGTTTCTACAGCTGATTTGACTAAGTTCCTCTGGGAAAATTCTTCTCCACTTTCCGGCGATTCCGCTTATTATGCACTCAGATTAAAAGATGTAGAAGGTAAACAAAAGGCTGTTCTTGGAAATACCGGTTTTGAAATCACATCTATTCCTATTCATTCTGATATAAGCTTTGTGCTTACTGACTATACAGAATCTGGCAGTACACTAACCACTACTCCACCAACCTACGAATACGAAATTACAGGATATAACAGTAGTGATGATGGTATTACCGGTTCAATTACAATTAAAATGTATGTACAGAAAGGCAGCACAAAGCTCAAGCTTGGAAATAATACAATATCAGGAAGCACAGTTTCGTTTGAATCAATATCACTAACTCTTTACGGCGGTAACGAAACACCTATTGCACCAACTGCAGATCATCCCTGTACAACAGCAACTTTGACAGACACTTCCAGCGAACCAGGCATTGACTACACAGTAGTTACGCTTACTGCCACCAATATACGCCCGGGAACTTATTCATTAAAGATGAGTGCCATTATTGACGGCATTCCATACTCTCAGCAATCAGCAGCAATTTATGCTTCTTTAGGAGACAACTGATGAAAAAAACTTTTAATCTCCAAAAGACAATAATATCTCTTCTTTTTTCAGGCTTAATTTTATTACCTATAATTTCCTGTAAGTTTAATACTAACCAGAAAATCTCAGTAAATGAAGACACAATATCAAATACTGTTTCAGACACAGCTTCAGATGCTGTTTCAGTCGCCTTTAATGTCGCTTTGCCGGATGAATATAAAATCAATCCAAGTCGTAGTGCTATTCCGGAGTTCAGCTCTAATACACTGCGTTATGATGTTACTGCTTCAGAAAATGGAACATCAAATCAAATAACAAGAGAAGGTTTTGACACAGTTCCATTCTATTTACCTCTGATTCCAGAAAAGAGTTATACAATAACTGTAAAAGCCTATGCCCGCACTGATGCTTCAAAATCAACACTGTTTATAGGCGAGATTGAAGATGTGACAGTAGCCAGTCTTATTACAGGACAAAATGGACCGTTCACAATTCCTTTAGAGATTTATAAGGTTAATGGTAATATTGCCACAGGAAACGGTTCCATTGATTTACAGTTTATTGTTGATTATGCTTCTTCACAAGGTTGGCTCTACAGCTATAGTTTGACTGGCAATAATTTCTCAAAAACAGGAAGCCTGGGTGGTTTATCAAGAAATACACCTTTTAACATCAATATTACCGGTATACCTGCTAACAGTAATCCTTATAATTTTGTTGTAACATTTAAGGCCGGTACAAATAATGTCTATCAATTGTATACAGATGTAATGATTTTTGCCGGTGCAGTAACCGATACCTGGAAAAACGAACAGGAGCTCGGTACTGGCACAAACTCAAATACTGTAGTCATAACACAAGCCCTTGTAGACGCATATACTTCAAAGTATTTTTATATAAAGAATGATTCTGAAATTGAAGCTGGCGGACAGGGAACCTATGAAGCCCCTTGGCGCAGTTTGCAAAGTGCCTTTGAAAAGATTAATGAAATAAATGATGGTATAAGCACATATAGAGTTTATATTCTTGACGATTTAACAGGTTCCTATCAATTATCTAATAACGGATTACAATCTACTCACTATCCGGGAAAAGTTGAGTTTGAACTGCCATCATCTTATACAAAAGACCTTCACATTCTTATTCAGGGAATTGGTGCTACAAAACCAACACTCAATTCTGCTTCTACTGCACCAGAAATCTCTGTAACAAACGCTTCTAATAAAACTGTTACACTTGAACTCAGAAACATAGACTGTGCACACGAAATAGAAGTTGAAAACGTTGATATTTCACTTACAAACACAAATACTGCAGCATTTACCTCTACTGGAACAGATGTAACCCTGAGTAATATACAGGCAACCTCTTCCATTTCAATTACTGGCGGAGATGCTGAATTAACAAGCATAAATACAAATCTAACTTCAAGCACAGCTGTAATTGAAGTAACCGGCGGTGACGCTGTATTAACTAATGTAAAAGCAGGTGATATTACTGTTACAAATGGCGGGGCCACATTAGAAGAAATAACTTCATCTGGTGATATCAGTGTTGATGGTGATGCCGGATTAAACGATGTAACTGCAACCGGCGACATTACTGTAACAACTGGAAATGCCACATTACAAGATGTACAGGCTGATGCAATTGAAGTTTCTGATGGTTATGCCACAATGACAAATGTAACAGCATCTGGTAACATTACTGTTGCTGGAACAGCTAATAGTACTACAGAATTATCAGATGTAAATGCAGGCAATATTACTGTTTCAAATGGAAATGCCACATTAGAAGAAGTACAGGCTGCTGCAATCCAAGTTACTAACGGTAATGCAACTCTGGAAACCGTAACAGCAACAGGAGACGTTACAGTTGGTGGAACTGCTAACATAGGAAGTACAACGGGAACAGTAACGGTAGCAGGTGATATTACAGCTCAAAGTGCAACCCTAACCAATGTAACAGTAACTGGCGATATTACAGTAACAAACGGTAATGCTAACTTTGATGGTGTTAATGCAGCTGCAACTTCAAGTTCAACTATAATTACAACTTCAGGTGGATTCGCACATCTTACTTCAGTTCATGCAAGTTCAATAACTTCTACTATAACAACCGGAACCGCTACATTACAAGATGTACAGGCAGCTTCTTCAATTTCAGTTTCAGGTGGTAATGCAACATTAACAAATGTAAATACAGAGTTAACTACATGTACTACAACAATTGAAGTTACCGGTGGCAATGCTAATTTAACTAATGTTAAGTCAGGAAGTATTACGATTGATGGAGACGCAGTAATAGGAAGTGCAACAACGGGAACTATATCAGTAACAGGTAATATTTCTGTTGATGGAAACGCAACACTTACCGGTGTAACAGTAACAGGTAATATTACAGTTGAAAACGGTAATTCTATATTCAACGGTGTTAATTCAACTGCAACTTCAAGTTCGACAATTATCCAAACATCCGGCGGTACTGCATCATTAACCGATGTAAATGCAGGTAATATTACTATTGGTGGAACTGCTAATGGCACTTCAGAATTAACAAATGTAAATGCAGGCAATATTACAGTTTCAAATGGAAACGCAACTTTAAATAATGTACATGCAGCTGCAATCCAAGTTACCAACGGTAATGCCACAATGACAAGCATAACAGCAACAGGAAATGTTACTGTTGGTGGAACTGCAACAATAGGAAGTACAACTGGAACAGTAACGGTAGCAGGTGATATTACAGCTCAAAGTGCAATCCTAACCGGCGTATCGGTAACAGGCGATATTTCAGTTACTCAAAACGCAACCCTAACCAATGTAACATCAACTGGCGATATTACAGTTTCCGGTGGCGCAGCCCGACTTTACAACGTAACTTGTCCAAGTATTGATTTTACAGATGTTGATATAACTTTAATCGGTGTAACTTCTACCCCTGCCCCTGCTACTGACAACAACATTACTTTAGACGGAAACTGTACAATAAAACTTGGCGGTACAACAGCACATCCAAACACAATTGGAAAAATATATCTGCCAAATAATACATCAGATGCACAGATTAAGTTTGAAATCCTTAATCAAGATACTGATGGTTCTGCCCTCACTCTTAATAACTCAACAATCGGTTTTGTTATGGAAAGTGAACCAAATGCATCAACTTCATTCATTCAGTTTACCGATGGTCTTGCACAGGCTTCAAATACATCAGATCTTCCAAACACAATCTTTACAAATCTTGATAATTATAACATTGGTGTTATTACTCCATCTGGACAAACAGGATACGAAGCCGGCATTTCTATAAGCAGCGGTAATATTAATGCAAACTTTGCAGATAACATTACATTCCAGATTGATAAATCTGTAATAGAAAGAAAAGCCCATAATGCTACAGATGCAGGAACCTATACTATACCAGGCACTTACACTGCAAATCCACGTACAATTACCGTAACTGCTAAAAATGGCGATGATGATTTACCTGCATCAAGCTTCACTACCCTTTCATTAAGACTTGTAACATCAACTAATACTGTTTTAGCATCAAACAGCAGTAACGGCGCTTCAATCACCGTACCTTATGGACAAACCGAAGGCAATTATACACTCAGAGTATTCGGACTATACGATGACGGCGCAAATACAGTAGGTTATTCTTCTGACTTTACAATTTCCGTTGTAGATAATGTAGAGTTTATGCCTACAAAAACTATACTTGTAAAAGACGGAACCACAGCCGAAAAGACTCTTTCAGTTTCCGGTACATATAATTCAAATAACCTTACAATTGGTTCTCTTAATTCTACTACTGAACCATTTACAATTACAGGAGGAACCTCTGCAGCAATCACACTTTCTGCAACATCTCCAGACTGTGGACATTATCCTGTAAATCTTTACGGTATGTATGATGGAACTTATTTCCGCGATACCTTAACCTTTGATGTTGTTCAATTCATTTTCAGCTGCACAGGTACTGCTGCAAGAAATATATCTGTGAAAATCAAAGTTTCGAATACTGGCACCGACAGTAATGACTACATTATTCTAACACCAACCTCTGACTTTAACATTAATATCAAAAAGGTAACCGGCTCTGGTTCAAGCGAAACAGAAACTGAAATATACATCTATGATGATTTATCAACAGATTCAAATACAGGCTCGCTTATATATACAGTACCGGAAGATATATCTGTTGGTTTGCACCGCATTTACATTACTGTCGAATACAATGGAATTACAAAAACAGAAATCGTAAATACCAATCTATCCGGCTTAACTCAAACTCAAAGCGGTACATTCAACAGTTCAACAACACTTTCTGGTTCTGGAGTTTTCATTGCAAACAGGAATATCACAATACCACAGCTTATTGCCAGTGACCATGAAGTAACGCAAGGCGAGTACGAACAATATATGACTTATTATGGTGTTGAAGTAAGTGGAAATGGAACAGGAGCAAGCGGAAGTTCTGCACCTAATGCACCTACAGATAGTAAAGGTTTAGGTTCTGACTATCCAGCTTATTATGTAAGCTGGTATGAAGCAATCATTTATTGTAATTTAAAGAGTATTGCAGATAATCTTACTCCTGCATATTATCTTACAGACAGTTCAGGTGTAGAAATTGGCGGTGCTGGCAACGGTAGGAATCCTTCTTCCTGGCTCAATACAATCGTAAACGGAACATATATAAACATAAATGCAAACGGAAAATATTATTATAACGCAATAAATACACAAAGCTACGTACTTGCTTACAATGGAACAGCAGACTCTGATGGTGGAGGAATCCGTTGGGACGAGAATGCAGACGGATGGCGACTCCCCACCGAAGCAGAATGGGAATACCTTGCTCGTGGCGGGAACCTGAGCGCTACAGGACAATTGGAATACAGCGGAACAAACAATGCTTCAGAGCTAACAGATTATGCCTGGTACATTACTAACAGTGCAGTGAATGGCACAAGACAAACCCATAAAGTAAAAACAAAACAGCCAAACGCCCTTGGCTTATACGACATGAGCGGTAACGTATCTGAATGGTGTTGGGACTGGTACGACACCATAACGTCAGAAACCAGTGCGTCAGGAGCAGAATCCACCACCAGCTCTGTGCGCGTTTATCGTGGTGGCTCGAGGGAAGACGGCAGCTCATCGTGCACTGTGTCTTATCGAAACGATGGCGGAGCTTCCACCCGTAGCTACGCCGTTGGTTTCCGTGTTGTTCGCACCCTTTCTGAATAAAACAACGGTTGCTTTTAACGAACCACCAAATGGCATCGAATAAAAGCAACCGAAGAAACTGTACGAACCAATCTATTCAATCATTCTGCTTGCTTTTTTATACAACATGCTATATATTTAAACAAAAGGGCACCCGCAACAAGCGTCTTGCCCCACTGTGTAAGATTTACGTCTTTACAGACGAAGCTCCACTCTGTGGTTGAGACAGGGTGGAGCTATTTTTTACTCGCTTTCCTTTTTTCCGTCTACGGAGAAGGCGCTGAATAATGTCGATGATTATTGGAATTGCTGATAACAACAAATCCATAAATACATACAAACTCATAGCAGCCTCCCAAATCAAGAAATCCAGTCTTACGACCAGTCAAGTTTTGGGGGCAATCCGCCCATGCCACGGGTGCATTTAAAATATACTATACATTTGTATTTAATACAAGTATTATTCCATCGGATTTTCTATAAAGTTCTTGAAAATCATTATGTCTTTTATCTTAAGCGAATAAGTTGAATCAAGCTCATAACGGAAAGAATCTTCACTTATAAGAGGTACTGCAAAGGTATATGTAAAATCTTCATAACCTTCTGCGGAAATCTCAAGATTAAAAGTAAAGGCTTTCTGGATTCCGGCTTTTTCTGCAGGAATAGATTTTACCCAGAAAGTATAGGCACCTTTTGTACTCTTACATGTTACATAAGGATTTATCCAGGTTTTATCTACCATTTCTGCCGGTTCACCATTAATTTTAAGGGTAAGCTTAGCACCAATAACCGGTTCAAAATTAGAACCATCAAGAATCTTACCGGAGAAAGTAGAAAAATTGAACGCAGGCTCCATAATCGGCTTCATCATACAGTCGCTTCTATCCTGAGAATGGAACGGACGTTTGGTAGTACTAACAATTCTCATCCCCTCCAAAGTAAGCTCATTTATATCTGCAAAAAGCTGATGATCACTAAAAACTTCTGATGAATGAGTCACTCCTCTACCGGAAACAACATATTTAGGCGGGATTCTGTTCAATACATAACTTATAGTATCTAATCTGCAGTTCTGACAATCACAGGTAAGCCAGTTTGATTTTTCTGCTTTTACCTGCTCATACAATTCGTTCACATGCTTGCTTACGATATCTTCCATAATATTATGTACGTTCATACTTTTTCTCCTACATTATTATTCTTTTATATAATTATAGTTCATAAAAAAGCAAATCGCAAATAAAAAGTTTTGTATTTTTTTTAGCTATTCTTATGTTATTTAGCTATTTTTTACTTGACAAATCCAGAAACCGGTATTATTTTATATTCAGAGGATGAGAGTTTATGAAAAATAGTACACTTATGGGGAAAATCTTTTCCCAAATCGGTATTTTTGTCGTTTCCGGTCTGCTCGCCGGTATATTGCTGCTTGCAATTCAGGCAAATAAGCTTCCTGGTATAAAGCAGGGTGTTCAACAGGTTCCTCAAAAGGAAGATGTCACACCGAGTGATAAAGAAAGTCCCATTGAACAAAATCAGGAAAACATTTCGTATGAAATAACAGCTGATTATTCGGCGTATGATAAAAAAACACAGACAAATCTCGGCATCATAAAGGAAGTCCAAAATAATTTTATTGAGAATCAGTTCCAAAAAGATTTAACATCAATAACTCCAAATATATCAAGTTCATCTATATTGTTAATTACACAAATAACTTCAGACATATCGAAGTCATCAAACGAAACAAAATTATCAGACATACAAACCACATCAAAAATAATAGAATCATCAAATACATCTACTCTATCAAATGTACCAAAATCATCAACTATATCAAAATCATTAAACATATCAGAAACATCAATTACATCTAAACCATCTAACAAAACGATCTCATCTGTTGCACAAAATAACTTGAGCAAATTGCCAGTAAAACACAAGTTTTCCGTTTCAGCAGCCTGTGGTATTTCACCTTTATTTTTTGCAGGACACAACTTTGCTAATGATTTTTTCCAAGACAACTCCGTTATTTTTTCACCGGTAAGCACTATAGGATTAACGTTTCCGCAAAAAAGCGGTTTTACCTATTCAATATATTTATCAGCTGCCTCATCATCACTCAATTTAAAATCGCCACAGCTTTATGATTCTATAAATCTGAATTTTAAAACCAGCTTCATTCTTACCAAAATTGATTTTTCAATTATGCATAAAATCTTTTCGGAAAAGAATCTGGCTGAAGTTCACCTTGGAACAGGATTATTATTCTTCAACAATCCTTCGTGCATAATAAATCAAACTTCTTACAACAAAAACAATACGGTTGATTATGCTTTTGATTTTGGTTTCTCATTAAAACACTTTTTTTCAGAACACTTTTTTACATCCGCAGTTTGTGATTTTTCGTTAGTTTTCCCTTACACTGAGCAGCTTTTTATTATTCAGCCCGCTCTTATTGCAGGATTAAACTTTTAGAAAAAGGCAAAGCTTATGATAAATAAAAGATTACACCTTTTTGTTTGTATAACTGTAAGTCTCTTCCCTGCACTACTCTTATCATCTTGCAGGCAGAATGATAAAAGCCTTTATGATTTCCTTTATGAAAGTCTTGAAGATTATATACTCACAGAAATATCTCCCGATAATATTCAGCTTATATCAGACAAAAAAGTAACGCTGGATAATAATATCAATGAGAATTATTCTTTTACTTTTGATGTTGTAAGAGAGAAAAATCTTCATAATACAGAAATAAACTGCAAAAATAAAACATTTGAAAACTTTTCTTTCCAAAAGAATGACATGATTTTTCTTAAGGAAATAATTACACCGGTGGCAGCTCCTGTTCCTTTGTATTTAAGCTTATACAGAGAATCTGAGCTGATAATTCAACAAGAGGCGGATGAAGGTTTATGTTTTTCGAATAAGATTTTTCAATTTCCAGGAAAATATATTCTGACCGTCACTTTTCAAACAAATCAAATCATACAGGAGGCATGTTTTCAAATAGAAATTAATTAAATCAAAAACAATAACAAAACACAAGGAGAGTTTATTATGAACAAGAAGAATAAAAACAACAATTTTATTCTTATCGAGCTGTTTACAATAGTAACAGTTTTTTCGGCATGCAGCTTTGGAGCTTCAAAACGAGAACTTCCTGCATTGAAACCTCAGGCTGCATTTATTACAGTTTCCGTTCAGGAACCATTCAGCCCGCTTACTGCAATTCAAAACAGAAGTGCAGTACCTTCTTTACCCTCTGATAATGCAATCGAATACGAAATTAAAGCAACGTGTGGAGAAAAAAGTGTTACACAAAACCAACCGGTTTCTGGTAGTACAATCTTTCGTCTGGAAATTGAACCTGGCCAATGGGAAGTTCAGGTAATCGGTAAAAAATCAGAAACACAGATTTCACAAACCTCGCAATCTTCTCAAGCAAATGATGATATTCTATTCGGGCAGCAGACAGTCTTTGTTGATGAATATGGAAATTATGACATTACTGTTCCTGTCTATTTTATTGAATCTGGAACTGGAAATGTTCAGCTTAAAATTGATGTAAAAGATACTGATATTGACAGGCTGTTGTTATGCGGAACTAACACAAACCTCGATAAAGAATATTTCAGAGATTCAGAAGGAATTATCCATATAAATGAATCTGACATTCCAGCAGGAACTTATTCTGCAGTATTCAGCTTTTATCAGAACATTGGAAATGATTCTTCACCAAATTATGCACTTGTAATTTCTTTGCAGGAAAAGCTTAATGTCCGTAAAAATCTTATTACCGATTCCTGGAAAAAATCAGGCGATACGCTTTATCTTATTGAACAGCAGAATGCAGATAATACAGAAACCAAGTTTGTATTAACTAACAATATTATTACAGAGCTTGTAAACTCCAGTTTTTTTGTTTCAAGTACTGATGAAAATCAAAGAAATCTTAATTTTTCAGAAACAATACCAGCTGATTCAAACGCTGGCTCCTGGCTTGATCCGTTTGTTACTCTGCAGACAGCCATAAACAAAATAATTGCAGTTGATAATAACAGCAGTAATTCAATTCCATATACTATTTACGTTGATGGCCCGGTTGACGGAACCTTCTGTTATGAAAACTCTGTAACTTCTCCGCTCGCAATTACAATAAAGCCATACATAAATCCTACAGGTCAGACTTCCGCACGATTGACTGGAAATACAGGAAACAACAATCAAAGCAATTCAACTTTTACTGTCGGAAACAATTTTTCTTTCACTTTTTCTGATATTCCAGTTGAAGATTTGAATCTTGTTACAGAAGATGATGGAAAGCTTATTCTTGCAGGAAACACTAAGCTTGAAAACAATTACATTCTTCTTACCGGAGATTCCAGGCTCTATCTTGAAGATATTACAGCTGACACACAAAATCAGAACTCTGTTATTGCAAAAATTAAGTGTGAGAACGCGGAAGAAGGCAGAATCATTATCGAAAGCAATAATGAAGCAGAGCTTTCAGCCGGTATACTAAGCAGATTCAGATTACAAAATCCGGGTTATTATCTTTCTTATGATGCTGTAACAAAAAAAGGCGTAATCCAAGGTTCAAGACTTTCCATACGACTGCCAAAAATCGGTGGCTGTACAACGCAAATAACTGCACTTTCAGAAAACAATTCGTTAGTTCATTCTAACACAAACGGTTTTACAATCGCTTCCAATTATTTTTCTGATAATGATGAAATCATTTTTACAGCCCAGGTTGAAACTCCAGACTACGATTCTGAAAACAACAGGATAATAATTCCATCAGCAGAAATTGTAATGAAGCTTTATGCAGGTGCTATTCCCGTTATTTCCAGCAACGGTAATTTGTCTGTTACAAAGGGCTTTGTACTTTCGGGTAAATATATTCTTGAAGCAAGCTATGAATATGATGGTCTTACATACGATTCAAAATCGTTCATAATTCTAAGGTAATTCTACAAATGAAAAAGGCTTTCTGGTTTATCATTTTATTATTCTCTGCAGTTTTGTTTACAGCTTGTAATCATATACAAACAGGCAGTCAAAACCAATCTGAAACGGATTATCAAAACAACTGTCTTGTTTCTGTGCGGCTTTATCAACAACCAGAAAGCCTTTTTTCCAGAAGCGCAATTCCATCATATTCTGAAAACGATTTCACTCACCCTGAAAATCTTCAATGGCAATTCACTTTTATCAATAATAATTCCTTACAAACTCTTTCTTTTAATTCACAGGAATTACAGAAAAATGAATCGGGTTTCCTTATACCTGTACCGCAGGGAAGCTGGAATATTTCAGCAACAAACACTTTTTTTGAAGGCAGTCTTTCGAACATTGAAATATCTGATACAGGCTATTACAATATTGAACTTCCCGTATTCTTTATAACTGACGGCACCGGAACAGCGTCTCTTAAAATCAACACGGAAGATTCTGAAATTACAAAAGTGTTTGTAGAAGTTATTTCAAGCGAACAAAGCAATAACGCACCAACAAATAATCTGGAAGACTTTTATTTTGCAGACGATTCAAACATCATAACAATTTACAAAGAAAACATACCTTCGGGGACCTACAATACAATCCTTCAATTTTATCACGAAGATTTATGCGTTTTATCTTTGCCGGAAACAATAAACATCCGTAAAAACTGCATCACAAATAAATGGATTGAAGAAGTATATGGCACCAGCGAAATAAACATCATCAATCTCGAAACAAATGATTTGCATATTTCAAAAGAACTCATAAGAATAATACGAGGTAATGTTTTTTATACTAATAATGCTGTTCAGCAGATCACAGATTTAATCAATTACCTTAATGATGAACAAACTACGTATACCGTTCTCATTGATGGAATCATAACACCAGAGATGGTCAGCACATCAAATATATACATCAATACTTTCGAAATCCCTGAAACCTTTATTTCCATCAGCTCCGAAAAACCGTTGCACCTTTTGCTCCAGGCCTACTCATCTGGTTCCGCAATTGATGCCTGCGGTAATGAAAACCACAAATGCCATGCTATGGAAATTACAGGAAATGTACATCTTGAAATCAAGGATTTGATCATCACAGGCGGCTACACTGAACAAAACGGAGCCGGCATTTATATCTCTACCCCAATCGAAACCCAACCAAATCTTATTTTATCAGGCTCAACAAAAATCACCGGAAACTACACAACTAATTCCGGCGGCGGTCTGTTCATTGATGAAGGCGCAGTTTTAATAAAGGATAACGTTGAAATCAGTTCAAACACTGCACTTACAAAAGGTGGCGGAATCTGCATCCTTGGAAAATCTGCAAAGAATAAGCGAACTCTGGAAATACAGGGGGGAACAATATCAAACAACACTTCATTTTCAAAAAATAAAACCACAGGTGTTGGTGGCGGATTATATACACAATTTGGAATTATACATATAAACAATTGCCTGGTATCACAGAATCAGGCTGTAAATGGTGGTGGGATGGGAATTGCACAAAACAGCAATATATTTATTACAAACACACTCATAACAGAAAATATCGCTATTTACAGTGCCACCACAAGCAAAGGCGGCGGTGGTATTTTTGCTTTAGGTGTCAGCGCGCACATATATTTACAGGAAGGTTGCTGCATCACAAACAACTACACAAACTCAGAATCTTCAAAAGGTGGCGGGATCAGAATAACCTCCGCAAACGTCTATATCAACAGCAACGTAAACATAACTGAAAATTATTATTTATCTTCATCATCCGGAAATAACCTTCAAAGCAACGTTTCTTTATACTCCGGTAAAATACTCAAAATCAACGAATCCCTCTCAAACGTACAAATTGGAATAACAACCACCGATACCCCTACAGAAACTGCTCCTGTAGTTTTCACTGAAAATTATTCCAGATACAATACCTCTTCAAATCCCGCAGATTTCTTCTTCGCCGACAATCCTACATTCTCGATTTCAATCGATGAACAGGGAGAAGCAATAATGATTACACCTTAAATATATTCCTTGCCTTATTCACAAAACTTCCTTATATTTAAATGATAAAGAAAACTTAATATAGGAGTGGAAAAATTGAACGAAAAACTAATTGAAAACTACAAAATCTTTTTGAATAATGGAAAAACCGAAAGGGAATGTGTTGAACAAATCATAAAGCTTGCAGAAGCAAAAGGTTATAAGGATATTACAAAATGCAAAAAGCTTAAGGCTGGCAGCAAGGTTTATATCACAAAAATGAACAAGGCAATTGCCCTTTTTAATATCGGTACAGAACCTGTTGAAAAAGGCATGAACATTCTTGGTGCACACATTGATTCACCTCGTCTTGATGCAAAACAGAATCCGCTTTACGAAAAAGACAACATCACTTATCTGAACACCCACTATTACGGCGGTATTAAAAAATATCAGTGGACAACAATTCCGCTGGCAATTCATGGTATTGTTTGTAAAAAGGATGGTACAAGCGTAAATGTAGTTATTGGTGAAAGTGCTGAAGATCCTGTTTTCTGCATTTCTGATATTCTGCCACATCTTGCCCAGGAGCAGATGAAGGACAAGGCTTCTGATTTTATTAAAGGTGAAGACCTTGACGTACTTGTTGGCTTAGGTTTACCTGCTAGAAAAACTGCAGACAAAGACAAGAAAGAGAAAGATAAAAAAGAAAAGGATAAGAACAAAAAGCTTATTCTTGAGCTTTTAAACAAAAAATACGATATTGAAGAAGAAGACCTTGCTTCTGCAGAGCTTGAAATTGTACCAGCCGGTGAGGCACGAGATTTAGGCTTTGACCGCTCTTTGATTCTTGCTTACGGACAGGATGACCGTTCCTGTGCCTATACTTCCGTTGCTGCAATGCTTGAAGTTGAAAAGCCAAAATTAACAACCTGCTGTCTCTGTGTTGATAAAGAAGAAATCGGTAGTGTTGGTGCAACCGGTATGGCTTCCAACCTCTTTGAAAACATGGTAGCTGAGCTTGTAGAAAGAACAGAGCCTGCTTACTCTGAGCTTGCCGTCAGACGATGCCTTGCAAACAGTAACATGCTTTCTTCTGATGTAAATGCCGCTTATGACCCGCTTAATGCAAATCTTTTTGATAAGGATAATGCTTCAGTTCTTGGTGGCGGTGTTGCTTTCCAGAAATACACTGGTTCACGCGGTAAATCTGGTGCAAGTGATGCTAACCCTGAGTTTATTGCTGCTGTTCGCAAAGCAATGGATGATGCAGATGTAGCTTATCAGATGGCTGAACTTGGAAAGGTTGACCAGGGCGGCGGTGGCACAATTGCATACCATGCTGCAAAATACGGAATGAATGTACTTGATGCCGGAGTTGCAGTTTTGAGCATGCACGCACCTTGGGAAATTACAAGCAAAGAGGATATTTCACAGATTTTTGAATGTTATAAAGCGTTCTTAAAGCTGTAAGTTATTTCTTACTCAACAGGATGTCATAAATCCTGTTGAAATCTTTCTTAGAAGAAAAATTAATCTGAAGAGAGCCTTTTTCCATAGTTCCCTTAAAGTTAACTTCTTTTACACCAAAAAGATTTTTTACTTCCTGCTCGAAGTTTTCTATATCAGGGTCCTTTTTTGGAGAGGCTTTTTTCTTTTTTGTTGCAGCAGCACGTCCGCCACCATTATAGTTTTCGGCAAGAGCTTCTGCTTCGCGTACAGAAAGACCATTTGCAACAATTTTGCTGAACATTACGCGCATATCTGCATCATTTTTTACCATAAGCAGTGCACGTGCATGTCCTGAAGAAATCTGTCCATTTATCAAAGCTTTCTGAATATCATCCGGTAATTTAAGAAGACGCATTGCATTTGCAATTGTGGCTCTGTTTTTACCTACACGCCTTGCAACTTCATCCTGGCTCAAATCACCCATCTGAATAAGATTATAATAAGCAGTTGCTTCTTCAATCGGATTCAAGTCTGAACGCTGGATATTTTCAATCAAAGCAATTTCAAGCTTCTGCTGTTCATCAAACTTTCTGAGCTGTACCGGTACTCTTGAAAGGCCTGCCATTTTTGCGGCACGGGTTCGACGTTCACCGGCAATTATATAAAACTCGCGTTCAGTTCCTTCAACCGGTTCAATTATGATTGGCTGAAGGATTCCGTTTGCAGCAATTGAATCACGTAATTCATCAAGCTGTTTCTGGTTGAACTCAGTTCGAGGCTGCTTAGGATTCGGCTTAAGCAGTGAAGGATCAATCCAGAGTCCGCCGTTTTCGTCAACATCAATACAGGAAGGAACAGCACTTTTTTTAATGCTTATTGTATGTAAACCACCAGTAGAAACAGCAACTTCTTCGGAAGCATCTTTATTTTCCTTAAGAAGAGCATCTAAACCTTTTCCCAATGCATTCTTAGCCACGACGTATCACCTCTTCCGCCAATTTTTCATAGCTTTTAGCACCCACACAAGCAGGATCATATTTGCAAATCGGAAGTCCATGTGATGGAGCTTCTGAAAGACGTACATTTCGTGGAATAATTGTATTAAAAACAAGATCCTTAAAATAAGACTTAACCTGAAGAACAACATCCTGTGCAAGTCTTGTTCTGGAATCGTACATAGTAAAGAAGATGCCGCCAATTTTAAGGTCTGGATTTATTTCTTTCTGAACCTTCTGAACAGTCTGAAGAAGGAGTGTAATTCCTTCAAGGGCAAAGTATTCGCACTGCATTGGAACAAGAACAGAATCTGCAGCTGCAAGACCATTTAAGGTAAGTATTCCAAGAGATGGAGGACAATCTATAAGGATGTAATCATATTTATCGCGTAACGGAGCTAGGGCTTCTTTTAAGTAGTATTCGCGGTCTTCCTGATCAACAAGCTCTATGGCAGCACCAGACAAATCGATTGAGGCGCTGATTGCATCAAGATTGTCTACAGGTGTATGCTTTACGGCTTTTTCTGCAGAAATCATTCCTGCAAGAAGCTCGTATACGGTAGGCTTATCTTTTGTTACGCCAACACCACTGGACATATTTCCCTGAGAGTCAAAATCGACAAGCAGGACTTTTTTTCCGGCTAAAGCAATGTATGCCCCGATATTTATTGCGGAAGTTGTTTTTCCGACACCACCCTTTTGGTTAACAAATACAATACATTTACCCATAGTATGTAATTATATCATTTCTTTGAAAAATAGTATATACTTTGCGAAGGCGTTCATTTTTTTGGAACTATAAACTATAACAGCCTTCGCTCGTAGTTTTATAAATAAAACTACGCATTTTTACAAAGCTTGTTGGAAAATATATGATTATTAGTGTGACTTTTTCAAAACCGACTAAAGATGCCGAAGCTATTTTGGGCAAACCATTCGAAAAAATTAAGATTAAGGCTGAAAACTCTGGTGGTGAAACTAAATATTTTGGAGAGTTTTTTACTAAAACGCAGGTTACACATAAGCATTTTACAGAAAAGGAGCTTGAAGATTTTCTTGCTCAGAATATCGGGAAAACGTTCAAAAACTGTGTTCAGCGGACAGATAAGCAGGAAATCTTATTTCTTGCAAACAAAAAAGGTAAAATCACACGAATTGCAAAGGATTTAGCTGGCAGCAATAATGGCAACAATGGGGACAGTCCTGCTGCTAATGGGGACAACCCTCTGGTTAAAAACAAAAAGTATCTTCTGCCGGAAGGCTCTCCTGTTCCATTCCTTGTTCTTCTTGGCGTTATGACTCCCGAAGGCAAGGTTATTGCTTCTAAATATGACAAGTTCCGCCAGATAAACAGATTTCTTGAGTTTATAAATGATATAATCCCGGAAGTTCAAAAGCTTAAAAGTGATGATGAAGAAGCTTCTCCAATCCGCATTGCAGATTTTGGTTGTGGAAAATCATACCTTACCTTTGCCGTCCATTATTTTTTAACAGAAATCAAACATATTCCATGTGAAATTGAAGGACTGGACCTTAAGCAGGATGTAATAAACTACTGTAACGAAATTACAAAAAAGCTTGGTTTACAGAATCTGATTTTCCATACAGGTAACATTGCAGATTATTCCAATAAGCAGAATCCTGATATTGTAATTACCCTTCACGCCTGCGACACCGCTACAGATTTTGCTTTACAATATGCAGTTGAGCATAAGGCGAAGGCAATTCTAAGCGTACCGTGCTGCCAGCATGAAGTGAACAAGCTTCTTTCCGGACAGAAAGAGCTTCAGGATTCATCATCACCTTTTTCTTCTCTGTTGAAATGGGGAATAATTAAAGAAAAGTTTTCTTCACTTGTAACAGATGCACTCAGAGGCGAATGGCTGGAAAATCATAACTACAAGGTTCAGATGCTTGAGTTTATAGATATTGAGCATACACCTAAAAACATTCTGATTCGTGCTGTAAGAAAAAATAATCAAAATATAGAGGACCCCGGTACCAATAATTCAGTACCAGCCTTATTGAATGAGCTTGGAATCTCTACGACTGCTTTTTCCACTCATCGACAAACTCAAGCATAAACTGCTGAACATTATTGAACCACTTTTTCTGGAACTTACACGCTTCTATTCCGATATATCTGAAATGCCAGCATTCCCAGCGGTAACCGGTAACATCTTCATACCCTTTTGGAAAGCTTAAGCTCCATCCATATTCGGCCGCATGCTTATACATCCACTGTCCGCCTGGAGTTTTATCATAATCATCATCAATAGAACCAAAATCAATTGCGCACCCAAGCTGATGCTGGCTTGTACCCGGTCTTGCATATTCACTTTCATCCTCTTCCAGACCGTCTACCTTTACCCAATAATCAAACAGATTTTTCTGATACGTATATGAACGGTAGGTAGAACTAACATCAAGCGTAATTCCATCGGCCTTTGCATGCCCTGCCATTTCGCGTAACGCTGATTCTGCATCTTCTCTAAGATAAATGTCTTTTTTATTTACAACA
>JAEETM010000109.1 GCA_016290335.1 Treponema sp.
AGAGTTAATCAAATTAAAGACATACTTAAACCCCGTCGCAGCAATTGCCTTATCTGCTTCGTTGGACATGGTCATAAAGTAAAGCTTGTGGCCGGCGTCCTCTGAGTCGTTATAGGCAGCCATCAAAAGGCCAATACCAGAAGCGTCAAGTTCTACCAGGCGTGATAAATCAAGTACAACGTTATTCTTTTGTACTGCATCGTACAAGGTGTCCTGGAATTCACCAAGGGTATAGGCGTTTAAAGCGCCGTCCAGTTCGTATAAGTGATAGTTTGCACCGTCTTTTTCTGTAATTGCAATCTGTTCCATAAATCTCGCCTCCTAAAACTAAAGTCCTGCATTCTTAATCATTTCGTCAAGATTACTTAAATCCGGAATATCAGGGTCGTCCGGAAGAACATTGTCGTTTATAAAGAAGTCATCGCCGGTGTCGGTTGGGATTTCTGGAGCAGGTTCTTCTGCAGGCCCTTCGACAGGCTCAGGGACCCCAGTTTTTTCTTCTGTTGCGACAGTCTCTTCTTCAGTTGCAGCATTTTCTTGCTCAGGGGTAGCACTTTCTTCAGCAACAGCTTCTTCTTCCACCGCCCCTTCGACAGGCTCAGGGACCGCGTTTTCTGCCACAGCTTCCTCTGCACCTTCTTCTGCTGCTGCGGCCTCTTCTTCCTCATTAAACTGACGTGCAGTTTCGTACTTTAATACAAGAATAGAAACGTCGTCTTCCATTTCCTTTGACATAAACTTCATGAGGCTGTCAAAGGTAAATTGGGCCATACGCTGAGCAGGATAGGTTGAGTTATCAAGTACACACTGCTGGATTCTTTCCTTACCAAACTGTTCACCACGAAGTGAGTGTGACTGAACAAGACCGTCTGTACAGGCAAGAATAATATCACCACGACTTAATTTTGTTGTCTTTACAGAAATATATGGAGAAATATCCTTTACAAAGCCAAGAATATGACCGGAACCCTGAATCTCGATTACGTTGTTATAAACCTGTGTATAAAGCATCAAGGCTGGAATACCACAGTTGATGTAATACATTGTATCTTTTTCAAAGTCAATCAAAGCAAAAAGACCGGCAAAGATTGTACCTTTAATAAAGGATTCACGTATGAATGAATTAATTTTTACAACAAGTTCCTTAAAATCATGAATCTCAGCAAGGTAAGTTCTGATGATGGATTTCAAGATTACCATGTTCATGGAAGCCGCAATACCCTTACCAGACATATCACCTACTACAAACAAGTGGCGAGATTCGGTAAGACGAATCATATCAATAAACTCACCACCAATGTTGTGAGCAGGAACCATCAGGTAACCGGTATCAATCTTAGGATTCTTAACGTGGTCAATATTTTCCTGAATAGATGTAATAATCTGGGAAGACATTCGGATTTCTCGGTTTACAACAGAAATAATATCCTTGTTGGAAATATTTCTCATGTAGTAACCGAATACAAAGAAGTATGAATACAATTTAACAAAGGTGTTGTAGTCGTATTCCTTGTAGTGGTCACCGCTTATCTTTTTACCAAGAGTGATAAGACCAAGAATGTTATGACCTTCATTAAGAACGAATAAAGCATCTGCCTTTGTTTTTTCAAAGAAATCGGTAAGTTCTTTTTCGATATTTGAAATAACGTGTTTGTTACCAATTTCAGAGAAACAAACTACAGATTTATTTTCATTAAGAAGAGTTTCAAACATTACTGTATTTACAGGAAGAGTCATCTTCAAGTTATTTGAAGAATAAGCTGTTTCCAAAGCACCTGTATTGTTTAATACATATACGTTTACAGAAGAGGATTCTACATTCTTTCTGAAGATTTCGTACATTCGGTTTGTAATCTGGTCCATTTCGCCACTGTAATCAATTGTAGCAAGGTCTCTTTCCAAAGCAGGACCATAATCTGCAGAATAGAGCTTTGTTGAAGAAGAAAGCAGCTGAGAGATTTTAATTGCAATTACAATAGCAGCAGCGGCACAAATAGAGAACTCTACAATAAAACCAGGCTGATTTACTTTACCAATTGGCTGAATAAAGAGAACTAATGCACCGATTGCAGCACCAGGAATTACGTAAGATACAAAGAACTTAAATACAGAAACAAGTACACTCTTACCTGAAGGAATTGTTGTTCGTGTAACTGCAGTAAGAACAAGCATGAACATTGCAAGATAGGTGTACATAAACAAAGAGGTAAAGGCTGGTGTTATTTCTGCCATATAGTTGAAGAATACGGTAAGCACCCACATCATCACAATACCTTCACCTATTACAAGACCTTGATAACGCTGAAGCTGGTTTCCGTTTTTTTCCTGCAAAAGAGTAAGGAAAATAAAACAAACAATAGGAAGAATACCTTTATAAAGTGCATTAAACAAAGTAACCCAGGTCCAAGGGAAATAAACACTTGCACCAGATGCTTCTGAGAAAAGATAAGCAGAACCAATATAAATATTATAATCAGCGGAAATATCTACAGATTCAAAACGGAAATAAACAATAAAGATTGCAAAAGCAACTAGCAGGAACTTTAATATACGTATAAAGTTTCTTTTTATTCTTGTAATTATTCCCAAAATACCAAAGCTGAAAGAAACAAAGAAAATACCGTCCAGACAAAATACAATTCTCATAAGTTGACCGGTAAAGGAATCAAGCCAGATTCTTCTAAAAATCATAACTAAAAAGAGCATAATTGCTTCAACTGTTGCAACCAGCAGAGGAACAGTAAGAGGATTTCCTTCTTTATTATCAACTTTTACATTTCTGTCAACAAGATATGTAATAGCGGCAAAAGCCAGAACTGCAAGACCATTTAATACAACAAATACCATATCAGTAACCTACCTTTGCAATCATCATTGTAACGTCATCGTGGAGTTTCTTATCACCATTATATTTCCAGATGAGATCTACTATATCGTCAACAAACTCCTGTGGAGATTTTGCCGCACCTGCAACCAGAGTTTTCTTATAAATATCTGTATCACCAAGCTCTACACCACTATCATCCATAACTTCAGAAACACCGTCAGTTGCAATAAGGATTGTATCACCACGGAAGAGACGTTTTTCCTGAACTGTAATGTCACCCATATCAAGAATACCAACGAGTGAAGCATTAGAAGTAAGAGGCTTCATTCGGTAGCCGTCTGGAGATGGAGAAAGAATGATTGGATCAGACATAGAAGCGTTAATATATCTGATTTTCATTTTTTCTGTATCAATAATTCCAAGGAACAATACCGTATATTTATCCTGAAGGTGCATGCCCTTGATAGCTTTATCTACCGCGTGAATTACACCAACTAAATCCTCTTTATCTTCAATGATTTTTACGGTGTTCATTACCAAACCCATAATCAAGGCAGCTGGAAGACCTTTACCAGATACGTCACCAAGCATAAGAAGTGTACGGCTTGCATCAATTGGAAGAATTGAAAAATAGTCACCAGATACGTTTACAAGAGGTCGGAAATAAGTAGCAATTTTGAGTTTATTAATGTTAGGAATCTTCTGTGGAAGGAAGGACTGCTGAGTTTCGGCAAGCTGCTGCCATTCCTTTGTAGTTGCGGCAATTTCTGAAAGCTTTGAAATTGTCTTAGTTCGGGTCATAAAACGCTTGTATTCTTCAAAAAGCTGTTTATAAATACTGTCATCAAAAAGGCGGGTATAATTACAGAAAACATATAAGTGCATTTTTTCTGAACAAAGGAAGAAACCTCGTGATTTTGAAAGCTTTGAGGTAATTCCTAAATCTTTATCAAAGAAGAAATAACCATCCTGCCAGTTTTCGTTAAAATACTGATTTATTTTTTCCCTTGTAGACTCTGAGGTTGTAAGTCTGTCTGGGCTGTTATACAAAACATAATTTTTGATTCGGTCTATGAGAAGAACTGAACAGTCACCTTTTTTCTCAAGGTACTCACCTATTGCCCCATAAAAGTCTTCAAGTGAGTAACAGAAACGAAGTCTGTCTATAAAATCTTTAAGAATGAGTGTTTCACCAGATTCAAGTGTATCGTGATGAACTTTTTCCATTAAATGCTTTTTTATTCTTGTACATACAAAAATAACTGCAGTAAATAATACAAAAACAATTAATGAAGAATAAAGCAGAAAATCTTCACTTTGTCTTTCAGGAATAAGCAACAAAGCAAATACTGCAAACAATACAATTGCAACAGCATATATTGCTATGGAAACAATCCGTCTTCTTGTTTTATACATAGACACCTCAAATTATAGTACTACTATTCTATCATATTATCGGCATAAAATGGTAAAAATCGTATAAAATCGTGTAAAAAACAAAAAGTTAGGTTGATTTTCGTTGTTGTAACAGTTATTTTACTATTGTTCCAGCTGAGAAAGAGGCATAAGCTTTGGATTTTCCGTAGGGTTTTCCAGTTCCATAAAGGCTTTAAGCAAATCCTTCTGTTTTGATGAAAGATGCTGTGGAATCTGAACCATAATCTTAACGTACAAATCACCGTTTCTTAAACCGCCCGCTGTAGGAACACCTTCTCCACGTACCCTAAGCAGTTTACCATTAGAGGTACCAGAAGGAATCTTTATAAGAACCTTTTTGCCGTTAAGGGCTTCTATTTCAATATCGCAGCCTAAAGTTGCCTGAGACATGGAAATTGGTACTGCACAGTACAAATCCTGACCTGAACGCTCGAATAATGGATGAGAATCTACATGAACGATTACTACTAAGTCTCCAGCTGGTCCTCCGTTTTCTCCGGCATCACCCTGCCCCGGAATTACAATTCGTTTACCGTTATCTGTTCCGGCAGGAATCTTAAGAGACATCATCTTGCTCTTTTCCTGAATACCAGAACCACGGCAAGTTGGACAAGGTTTATCGATTACTGTTCCTTTTCCACCACACTTAGGACATGTCTGCTGAATTGTAAAGAAACCATTTCCCTGTCTTATCTGACCTGCACCATTACAGGTTGGACAAGTTTTTTTGCTTGCACCAGCTGCTCCGCCACTTCCATGACAGGCCTCACAGGTTTCGTTATGTCTGAAATGAATATCTGTGGAAGTTCCGTAAACCGCTTCTTTAAAACCGATATGCATATCGTAGCGCAGGCTGGCACCAGTAACAGGACCGCCACGGCTTCTGCTTCTTGAACCGCCAAAGCCGCTGCCAAAAATGCTTTCGAAAATATCGCTGAATCCGCCGCCCGCACCGCCAAACAAATCGCTGAAATCCTGATAAGCGTGTGAGAACTGTGGACCGCCCTGATCCATACCGTCAACTCCGGCAAAACCGTACTGATCGTATAGAGGTCGTTTTTTATCATCAGAAAGAACCTCGTAAGCCTCCGTAGCTTCCTTAAACTTTTCTTCGGCGGCTTTATCGCCTGGATTTCTATCTGGGTGATATTTTACTGCAAGTTTTCTGTAAGCCTTTTTAATATCATCCTGAGATGCGGATTTATCAACACCTAATACTTCATAATAATCGCGCTTTGCCATTGTAGTTTACCTTACAATCTGTCATTGTCGGACTCAATCCAACAATCTTATACAAAGATTCCCCGGACTAACCGGGGAATGACATTTTATTTTATTTTATTTTATTTTTCATCCTTAACTTCGTATTCAACATCATCGGCATTGCCTTTGTTGAAGCCTGAAGCACCAGAAGAGCCTGTGTTACCAGCACCTGTATCATTACCGCCCATGTCAGGACCGGCACCGGCACCCATATCAGGACCTGCACCAGCTGCCCCCTGAGCTCCCTGCTGCTTGTACAACTCTTCGGCAATCTTGTAAGAAGCCTGTTTCAAAGCTTCTGTCTTAGCCTTAATGTCTTCTGTGTTGTCGCTCTGCATAGCCTGTTTGAGGGCTGCAATTGCATCTTCAACCTTCTGCTTTTCTGCACCGTCAATCTTATCGCCAAGCTCTTTGATTGATTTTTCAGTTGCATAGATAAGGCTGTCTGCTTCGTTGCGGGCATCAACGCTTTCACGTTTAGCTTTATCGGCAGCGGCATTAGCTTCTGCATCCTTAACCATCTTGTCGATTTCTGCATCGCTCAAGCCGGAAGAAGAAGTAATCTGGATGTGCTGCTCTTTTCCTGTTCCCAAATCCTTAGCAGATACGTGAACAATACCGTTGGCATCGATATCGAAGGTAACTTCAATCTGAGGAACACCACGAGGTGCGGCAGGAATACCAACTAAGTCAAAACGACCGAGTGTTCTGTTCTGGTCAGCCATTTCACGCTCACCCTGGAGTACGTGAATACTTACTGCAGTCTGTCCATCAGCAGCTGTAGAGAAGATCTGACTCTTCTTTGAAGGAATAGTTGTATTTCTTGGGATAAGTCTTGTGAATACGCCACCCATTGTTTCAATACCAAGTGAAAGTGGAGTAACATCAAGAAGAAGGATATCCTGTTTTACATCCTTATTCAAAATACCGCCCTGAATAGCTGCACCAATTGCAACAGCTTCATCAGGGTTTACTGCACGGCTACCCTCTTTACCGAAGATTGATTTTACAACCTCCTGTACCTTAGGCATACGGCTTGAACCACCAACAAGAAGAACTTCGTCAATCTTATCTGCTGTAAGCTTTGCATCTGCAAGAGCTTTGCGGCAAGGCTCTTTTGTTCCTTCGAACAAAGAATCTGTCATCTGTTCAAACTGGGCACGAGTCAAGCTCTTCTGCAAGTGTTTTGGACCTGTTGCATCAGCTGTGATAAATGGAAGGTTGATATCTGTTGTTGTCTGGTTAGACAAACTGATTTTTGCATTTTCTGCTGCTTCACGGAGACGCTGCATAGCCATTGGGTCTTTAGAAAGGTCAATGCCTGTATCTTTCTTGAACTCGTCGATAAGCCAGTTAGAAATTACACGGTCCCAGTCATCGCCACCAAGGTGTGTATTACCGTTTGTAGAAAGAACTTCGAATACACCGTCAGCAAGCTGAAGAATGGAAATATCGAATGTACCACCACCAAGGTCGTATACGGCAATTGTCTTTTCCTTTGACTGATCCTTGTTGAAACCAAAAGCAAGGGCAGCAGCTGTAGGTTCGTTGATGATTCGTTTTACATCAAGACCGGCAATCTTTCCGGCATCCTTTGTTGCCTGACGCTGAGAGTCGTTGAAGTAAGCAGGAACTGTAATAACAGCTTCTGTAACTTCTGTTCCAAGATAATCTTCAGCAGTTTTCTTCATCTTCTGAAGAATGAATGCAGAGATTTCCTGAGGACTATAGCGTTTTTTATTTCCAGCTTCGTCTACTTCTACACGAACATCCTGGCCGTTATCTACAACAGTATATGGAAGCTTTGTTGCTTCACCCTGAAGTTCACTGAATCTGTGACCAATAAGTCGTTTTACAGAATAAACAGTGTTCTTTGGATTTGTTACCATCTGGTTTTTAGCAGGAGAACCTACAATTCTGTCTCCCTTTGATGTAAAGCCTACAATAGACGGTGTAGTTCTTCCGCCTTCTGAGTTCTGAATTACAACCGGCTCACCGTTTTCCATTACAGCTACACAAGAGTTTGTTGTTCCTAAGTCAATACCTATAATCTTTCCCATTTTATTTACCTCTCTAAATTATTTACAAGTTTATGTAGTAGACCTAAAAATTGCCTTCGCAATTTTTTTAACGGTCTGCTATTTATCACCGGCCGCCAGCGGCCTTACTCATTTAGGTACTTTTACCATTACCTTAGCGTGACGAATAACTCTGTCCTTCAGTTTGTATCCCTTAAGATAAACCTGAGCCAGAGTTTCCTTTTCAGCTCCTTCATCTTCCATACGGCCAATAGCTTCGTGTTCGTCAGGATTGAACTCATCACCTTCGGCACCGTAACCTACAAGTCCGTATTTATCTTCCAGCATCTTAACAAGATTGCTGTTTATCATTTTAATACCATCTGCAATTGATTTTGGATCTGTTGCGGTGGCGGCTGCATCAACAGTTCTGTCAAAGTTATCAAGACTGTCGAGCAAATCTGCAAGCAGAGCGGAATTGGCATAATCGTAAGTTTCCTGCTTTTCTTTAATCATTCGCTTGCGGTAATTGTCAAAATCTGCTGCACGTCGTAAAAGCTGGTCTTTTAAATCAGCATTTTCTGCTTCAAGTTTTGCAATTTTTTCTTCGGGAGTTTCTTCTTTTTCTTCTGATTTTGATTCTCCCTCAGTGTTTTCTGAGGATTCTTCGCTGTTTGAATCTTCAGCTTTCTGTTCTGATTCAGAAGAAGCTTTTTCTGCGGCCCCGCCTTCTGCAGCTTCGCCGTCTTTTAAGGTATCATTTTCGGCATTTGATTCTGCCTTTACCTTCTGTGTTTCTTCTGTCTCGTTTTTCTGATTTTCCTTAGACATCAGTAAATCCTTATAAAATATTATATATCTACGTTAAAAAATAATAATATTGAGATTAAATCGTCAATATTTTTTTTAATTTTTTTATATTTTTGTGCGATTTTACAAAAAATCCGGTAAGCTTTTTACATTAAAATTGCAGGTATCGGACAGATTACAGGCAAGACGGCTTGAATGAAGATGGAGACGACTTGCTTTTTTCCCGCCGTACAGTTCGTCTCCAAGAATTGGAAAACCGGCTTCGCTCAAGTGAACACGAATCTGATGTGTGCGGCCTGTATACAAAGTACATTTAATAGAATAAAGCATTGTATTTCCGCATTTTTCTGCGGTCAGGACTTCAAAATCGGTTTTTGAATAAAGTCCGCCGTTTTCTTCCGGGAGTGAGCCCCATTTTCCAGCCTGTGATTTTCCGGTGATTCTTCCAATGTTTTTTTCTACAGTGAACTTGTAGCCGGGTGTGAGTGTGTGACGCAGATTCTGTTTCGACGAATCCTTTTGTGTGACCACAGCAATGTATTCTTTAATAAAACTGTGATTTTCGAACATTTCATGGATTTCTTTGTTTACGGCTCTTGTTTTTGTAAAGAGGATTACTCCGCTTGTTTCTCGGTCAAGCCTATGCATGATTCCTACATATGGAGGATTTCGGAGCTCCGGGTTGCGCTTCCAAAGATAGCGGACAACCGCATCGTGAAGGTTGTCTCTGTTTCCGGTAATAGTCTGTTCAACGGGAAAAAAGGCTGGCTTGTTTATAAAAATAAGATTGTCATTTTCAAAAAGTACATCATCATCAGAAACTTCAAAAGTGATGTCGTCCGGCTGCTTTTCGTAAAAAAACTTTTCCGGGTCAAACTCAACAGTAACAACAGATTTTCCGCGAAGCTCAAATGCAGGACGTACAA
>JAEETM010000037.1 GCA_016290335.1 Treponema sp.
GACGTTCGATCCGGTGACGATGGCTGAGAGGTCCCACCTGTTCCCATCCCGAACACAGCAGTTAAGCTCTCACGCGTCGAAAGTACTTGGCTGGAAGCGGCCCGGGAGGATAGATTGTTGCCGGTTAGAAGGAAGCCCCCGCACATTATGTGCGGGGGCTTCTTCTATCTATAAGGCTTCGGCTGGTAAAACTGCATTTTTAGCTTGTTTATGCTATAATAACAGGTAAAGAATAATAGTAAAGGAGTTCTGCCATGACTAATCCTGTACTGACAAGAAACACTACCGCTCTGCGCGGAACCGGCGCTACCGTCCAGGGCATTGCTTTGATTACCTTGTTGTATCTGGGATTTGTTGTTTCTGCCGCGATGATGGCCTGGCAGCACCCGGAACTGTTTGCGCCCCATATCATTGTGCTGAGTTTTGCCGGACTTGGCGTCGGTCTGCTAACCAGCTTTTTCCCCAAATGGGCCAGTATACTGGGACCAATATACGCAATTTTGGAAGGATTTCTGATCGGTGTGTACTCTATGCTGCTGGAGACCCGCTACCCGGGTATCGTCATGGAAGCCGCCACATGTACCTTCGGCATCGCCTTTGCCTGCGCCGTGCTGTATGGCACAGGTCTGGTGAAAGTAACCGATAAATTTATGAAAATCGTATTCACCCTGACAGCAGGCATTGCCACTATTTACCTGATTGACATGGTGGTCTGGTTTGCCTTTGATACCAACGTGCCCCTGCTGCATGAAAACTCAAAGGCTGGTATTATTGTCAGCATCATTATAATATGTATCGCCACCATGCGCCTGTTTGCCGATTATGAAATGGTGACCCGGGCAGTGGAAATGGGTGTGGATGCAAAATATGAACCCTATTATGCATTTGGCCTGACCGTGACACTGATCTGGCTGTATCTGGAGATACTGAGGCTGATGGGGAAGACGAGGAGCAGAAAGTGACTAGTCAATCTGTTAAAAAAAGCAATAATTAAAGAAAAAGTATAGTAAGAATTTGATTGAATACTTTACGTATATAGTTATTGCTTCTATAATAGATTTTAGGTGTCGCTGCTGTGACGGTTTGTCCGTGAGGGGGTGCGCACAAAAATTAGGGGCTATAACAGTAGGTTTTGTCTGCTTGCTTTAAATTCAGAACATTTTGAAAAAGAATTGCGATTGTTTAGAATTAACAACTGAACAAAAATGCATAGAATAATAGGAATTAGTAATGAAGAATTAATCAGTAATTCTATCATGAGCTCTTAAAATATATTATCTTAAAACTACATAAGGAAGCATAGTATAAAACGATAAATAAGCTTTACTGATACGTCTAATAAAATTGCAAACATGAGGAAACTACAAATGATCAGCTTCAATGTACCGCCTTTTATAGGCACAGAATTAAAATATATGCAGGAAGCAATTGCTTCACATAAAATCAGCGGTGATGGTAACTTCACTAAAAAGTGTCAAAAATGGCTAGAGGAGCATTTTCATGCTCAAAAAGTGTTGCTTACTACCAGTGGAACCAGTGCGTTAGACATGGCAATGTTGCTCTGTGATTTGCGCCCCGGTGATGAAGTGATCCTGCCAAGCTATACATTTTCCAGTACAGCGACAGCTGCTGTATTAGCTGGGGCAAGATTAGTGTTTGTAGATATCCGGCCAGATACTATGAATATTGACGAAACTAAAATTGAAGCTGCAATTACGGAAAAGACGAAAGTGATTATGGTTGTTCATTATGCAGGTGTGGCTTGCGAAATGGATACCATTATGGCAATTGCACATAGATACGGACTGAAAGTTGTTGAAGATGCGGCCCAAGGGGTTACTAGTAAATACAAAGGAAGATACTTGGGAACGATAGGTGATTTTGGTTGTTATTCATTTCATGAGACAAAAAACCTGTCCATGGGTGAGGGAGGTGCCTTAGTCATCAATCATCCGGAATACAATGAGCGTGCAGAAATATTAAGGGAGAAGGGTACAAATCGTTCTAAATTTTTTAGAGGACAGGTTGATAAGTACACTTGGGTAGATTTTGGTGACAGCTATTTGCCTAGCGAGTTAAATGCTGCTTATTTATGGGGGCAATTGTTGGCTGTTGACGTAATTGAACAAGATCGCATGCGTAGCTGGAATATGTATTATGAATTGTTGAAGCCATTAGAGGACCAGAACTATATTGGACTACCTAATATTCCAAGTGAGTGCGAACATAACGCCCATATGTTTTACATTAAAGCTAAGAATTTGGAAGAGAGAACAAGGTTAATAGAACACCTGAAGAAAAAAGAAATATTAGCAGTGTTCCATTATATCCCACTCCATTCGTCGCCTGCTGGTATAAAGTATGGAAGATTTCATGATAAAGATGTTTACACTACTAAAGAAAGTGAAAGATTAGTGAGACTGCCTTTATACCATGGATTATCTGTGGTTGATTGTAATAAAGTAATTAGAAGTATAAATGATTTTTATAGAGCATAAAAGATAATTAATATGCTAACGGTTTAGGATAAATTACATGAAAAAAATAGTAAAAGATTACTTAAAAACACTTTACTCTGAGCAAGGTGCCCTGAAAATTAAATTGCGCCCTGTCCAAGATAGCGACACGAATAATATTTTGCGTTGGAGAAATTCTGAGAGCGTAAGATCAAATTTTATTTTTCGTCAATTATTAACTGAGGAAATACATATAAACTGGCTGCACAATAATGTATATGTTGGAAAGGCCATTCAATACATCATAGAAGTTGATGAGTCAAATTTCCCGATAGGCTCTATTTATATACATAATATTGATTTGCAAAATGAAAGTGGTGAGTTGGGGATTTTTATTGGTGAAAAAGAATATATCGCCAAAGGATATGGAAAGCTTGCAATTAAAACGTTTATTCCTCTTTGCTTTTCATTGGGGCTTCATCGTGTTTACCTAAGAGTTTTTAAAGATAATATCTTGGCACAAAAGACTTATTTGGGTGTTGGTTTTATAATAGAAGGCATTGCAAGAGACATGGTCTGTATTAATGGAAAACGAAAAGACGTCATTTTTATGTCTTTAATTAATTGATTTTTAGCCGGAGCAAGATAATGATAGAAATTTCAGTTGTTATACCCGTTTATGGATGTAAAAGAGCATTGCATGAATTACATTACAGATTATGCAAAACTTTAGAATTAATGAAAGTTGGTTTTGAAATTATTTTAGTTGATGATTGTTGTCCGGAGAATTCTTGGGAAGTTATTAAAGATATTTGTTCTTCCGATTATCGGGTAAAATCTATACGTTTTTCACGTAATTTTGGCCAGGCAAAAGCAATTACGGCTGGATTAGATAATTGTTGCGGTGAATGGATTGTAGTAATGGATTGTGATTTGCAAGACAGACCAGAATTTATAAAGTGTTTGTATGAGAAGGCTCAGGAAGGATATGATGTTGTTTTTGCCCGCCGTATAGATAGAAAAGATACGGTGATTACAAAGTTTTTTTCCAGATTTTTTTATAGAGTGTATGATTATTTTGCAGAAGAACAGACTGACTATACCATTTGCAATTTTAGCATATCTAAACGTATTGTTGTAGAGAACTATTGTCGGATGAGGGAGCATGGCAGGGCTTATATGCTATTTATAAAATGGTTAGGTTTTAAGCAAACTGCTATAGACGCACCTGCTGACAAGCGATATGGAGGAAAATCATCCTATAATTTTTGGAAAAAAGTTATTTTTGCGTTTGATTGCATTACTTCGCAATCGAATAAGCCGTTGAGATTTTCTGCGGGCATAGGCTTTATTCTTTCTTTTTTATCATTGCTATATATAATATTTTTGACAATTAGATTTTTGATTGGGATGGAGATACCTGAAGGTTGGACGACAATTGTTGCCTCAATATATCTCGTTGGCGGCCTGTTAATGTTTGCTATAGGAATTTTGGGTCTTTATATTGGAAATATTTTTAATGAAGTTAAGAATAGACCTTTATATGTTGTTGCTGAAAAACTTAATTTTGATAAGAATGATTAAACGCAATTAAGATTAATGCTAAAACCCTTAATAGACATAAAAGCTTGCAAAGGAATGAGATGCTTGTTTAAGAATGTAGTATTTTTGTTGCTTCATATTATTTTAATTATATATTCATTTAGCGGTATCTGCAGTAAAAAGGCTGCTTTAGAGAGCTTTTTAAGTTTTGATTTTTTACTTTATTATTTTTTAACGCTCTTGATCTTAGTAATATATGCTTTTGGTTGGCAGCAGATAATTAAAGTTTTACCTTTATCAACGGCTTTTGCAAATAAGGCGATCACTGTTGTATGGGGTCTTGTATGGGGTAATTTAGTATTTAATGAAAACATAACGGCAGGAAAACTGATAGGCACCGGTTTTATCGTTGCGGGAATTGTATTGTTTTCTTATTCGGGCAAGAGTTTGGCAGATGAATGATAATGTTTGTTTTTATGCTTCTTTCATTTTAATTGGGACTTTAATTAGCTCGGCAGCTCACGTTCTATTAAAAAAAGCTGCAATGAAAGAGCATTGCAGCGTGAAAGATGAATATCTTAACAAATATGTTATTATAGCTTATATTACATTTGTTTTAGCTACGTTCTTATCTGTATACGCTTATAGAGGAATTCCGCTTTCCATGGGAGCGGTATTGGAATCAACAAGTTATCTTTATATAACGATATTTGGAGTTTATTTTTTTAAGGAACAAATTACTTTGCGCAAGATTGTTGCGATAGTCTTCATTATTAGTGGTATTATAATTTATTCTGGTTTCGGTTAATATTATGTTGGTCAATATTATCTATCGTTGTTTAATGTCCGATAAAATGTAAAGAATCGTATTAGCCGATATTATTAATTTGATCATAAGTTTTTTGGAGGCTGAATACAAATTGGATAAAATCAGTAAGGCATTGTGGATTCTAATTTTACTTACTGTAGCTTTTAATATTTTATTTCTGATGCAATTTAACTTTGAGACTGATTCAGCCTTTTATGTGACATTGGCACAGGAACAGATCAGAACAAAATCCTTGTTTCCTGATGGAATGTATTACTCTACATGTCTATTTGTTTTAACACCTAATTTACTTGTAATTCCTTTTCTGTTTTTAACAGATAATTTAGTATTAGCCAGACAATCGGCTATTCTGTTGCTATGGTGTTTTGTTCTTTTTGTTTTATATAAATTGTTTGTGGGGGGCAGAGAAAGGAATTTGGTTGGTTTTTTTTTTGCAAGTAGTCTTCTTTCTGTTTTCTATGTTACGGCAAGTACTGTTCCATTACATTTTCATCAAGGTGCATATATAACTTATTTACTATATCTGTTGTTATTCCATTTAACGATGAATAGAATAGTAACGGATAATTTTTATAATACAAAGTACTTGATGGCGTTATTATTTCTATATGTAGGGGCAAATTTAGGAGATGTACGTAACCTTTTAATTTGGGGTATTCCTGGCTTTATAACATATGCTTTATATATTTATTTAAAAACGGGGAGATCAAGTTCATTAAAATATATAATGTTCTGTAATGCCTGTGCACGTACTATGCTAATAGGTGTTTTGCTTGCTTTTGTATTTTATATTGTTATGGCAAATATTTATGGTGCTGCGGAGGCTACCAGAGAAGTGCCATTGTTTAATGATTATGGAAAAAGCTTTATAAACATTATCAATGGTTTATTTGAATTGAATGGAATATCTATTGCAAGGTTTAGCGGCAATGGTTTCATAAATTATATTAATCTTTATTTTTCTGTTGTTTTTATTTTTTTTGTGCCGGTAATTGCAATTAAAAAGTATAATTCTGTGAAATCGGAAACCTGTAAATTTATTATTCTTTTTTCCTTGATTAGTTCCTCCGTTTATTTGTTAGTGGTGTTTTTTACAGGTACGGCAGTTGCTGGAAACAAATATTTGATTCCTGTTTATAATAATAATATTTTGCTGTTTGCAGTTATGGGAAGTTATTTTTTGAATACATATACAAAAAGATATGTGTCTTTAGGAATACTTTGTGTTTTGGTTTATGTATTGGTGAATAATTTTTACTATTTTTATTGTAATAAAGATTCCCTTTTAAATCAGGAATTTGGGGATTATGCAAATGGTATTAAAGGAGTTACGGACTTTTTGATAGAAAATGATTTGCAGTATGGCTATGCGACTTTTGGTAATTCCGAAGAGTATTCCGTGTTATCAAATAATAAAGTTAGGGTTAGAGGCATAACATTGGATGAGGGAAAGATAAGACCGCATTATTGGTTAACCTCCAAACGGTTTTACGAACCAGATTATTATGTGGGAAAAAGCTTTTTGCTTTTGACTGATTATCAGATTAAAAATAGTTTTACAACACATGTGTTTGTAAAAAATGACTTGGGAGAACCAATCAAAGTCTTGAGATTCAAGAAATATACAGTTTTTATTTATGATTACAATATTGCTTGTAAATTTTCAAGTGGCAGGAGATTATGTTGGCTTGTCAAAGGTGATAAAACGGGTTGGTATTTTGTTGATAAATAGTGTGATCTGGCAGATTTAATATGTCACAAATGACAATATTTTAAGAAAGGAAAAGTATGGTGACAGCTTCTGAATGCATCATACAAATTTTATATGAAAGCAAAGTATTACCTTAGGGTGTTTTGGTTAATCATAATATTCTCTTTTGTAGCCTGGCTTATCTCTATTGTATTAAACCCACAGGGGCAGCAGTTGGATTGTTTTTATACCCGAATGGGAGAATTTTTAGGGGATGCCACATATACGACCGGATTTGTGAGAGAATTGGATCCATATCGTAATGAGGTCAATGGTTCATGGAATCATAATTACCCGCCTCTGGCATATGTCTTTTTTTATATTTTAGCTTATGCAAGCGGCGATACTACTGAAACGTTTACATATCCTTTGAGCGGATACTTATCGTATTATTATCAACCTCTTTGGACAATGTTGTTTATGTTAGCATTGCTGATTTCGATAATATTGATTTATACTGTGTGTATCTCAAACATTTCTCAAAAATATGCCTATCCTGATATAGCGATGACTGGACTTGCATTATGTTTATCGTATCCAATGTTATGGGTAATAGAGAGGGGAAACATTTTAATTATTGCAATACTGACGGTTTCTGTTTTTATGTTTTATTATGATTCTTCTTGCAAGTGGAAAAAAGAAATAGCGCTTATTTGTCTGGCTATTTCTACCGGAATCAAAATATCTCCGGCTATCTTTAGTCTTTTGTTAGTTTTGAAAAAGGACTGGGGAGCTTTGGTGCGTTTGATATTATATATGTTTCTTTTATTAATTGTTCCTTTTTTCTTTTTTAAAGACGGTTTACAAAACCTGCCACTAATGATTAGTAATATTAAACTTTGGTTTTTATATCGTGTGGTTGATGCGAGTGTGACTGGTACCGGATTAATACCAAGTTATATTAAGTTTGCAAGACTGGTTTTTGGAAATGATTATTTTATCAGCAAATGGACCTATTCTATTTTAATGCTGGTAAGCGGAGAAGTTTCTTTAATACTAATGTTAGGATTGCTTCAACTTAAAGAACAATGGAAAAAGATTTTGAATATAACACTTGTATTACTGATTATGCCATTAGTCTCTTATCGATATAATGTATTGTATTTTATACCTTTTACAATAACTTTTTTTAATGTTATATTAAAAGAACCTATCGGGACGGATAAAGTGGTTATTTTTTGCTGCTTAATTATGTTATTTTTTGTTTACCGTTGCCCAATAAGCGAGTTGTTGAATTATCAATTTGCAATTCCCATGCTTACAGCGGTTGCTCTGGTGTATTCAGTTAAAGCATTTATTAAGGCAAAACACATTTTTTTGTAATTTTTAAAAGCAGGTTTTGCAGTTTTTATGTGGATGAAAGATTGTTACGCGAGGTGTTAAGCTAATGAAAAACGTAGCGGTAATTTTAGCAGGCGGAACTGGCGCCAGACTCGGTTGGGATAAACCTAAACAATTTTTAAAAGTGGCTGGAAAAACTGTTTTAGAGCATACTGTTTCCATCTTCCAAAAGCACTCTTCAATAGATGAAATTGCTATTGTTGTTAGAAAAGGTTATTTTACTGATGTAGAAACAATGATCATTAAAAATAAATGGACCAAAGTAAAGAAAATTCTTAATGGCGGTAAGGAACGTTATCAATCCAGTCTTTCCGCCATTAAAGCGTATGAAAAAGAAGATAAGGGCAATATAAATCTTATTTTTCATGATTCTGTCCGTCCCTTGCTTAGTACGAAAATTATTGATGACGTAATAGATGCGTTGCGTATTTATGATGCAGTTGACGTAGCTATACCGTCAGCAGACACCATTATTGAATTAGAGGAAAATGAAAAGTTGATATCTGATATTCCTAATCGAAATTTACTGCGAAGAGGGCAAACCCCACAGGCATTTAAGTTAAAGGTTATCAAGAAAGCATATGAAAAAGCATTGTTGGATTCGGATTTCCATGTTACAGATGATTGTGGAATCGTAATAAAGTATTTGCCGGAAGTAAAAGTTTTTGTGGTTGATGGTGAAGAGAGAAATACAAAATTAACGTATCCGGAAGATGTATATCTGATAGATAAGCTGTTTCAATTAAAAACTACAAGATTGGATGGAGATTTGTGCCTGGATCAATTGAAAGGAAAAGTACTGGTAGTGTTTGGCGGCAATTCAGGTATTGGAAAAAAGATGATTGAACTCGCGCAACAGAATGGCGCGCATGCGTATGCATTTTCACGAAGTTTAAATAAAATTGATGTGACAGATTATACAAGTGTGAAATCGGCATTGGATAAGGTGCGTAAAATCGAAAACAGAATAGACTATATTGTCAATACGGCAGCTGTTTTGAATAAAGAACCGTTGATTCATGTAAGTTACGATGAGATTAATGAACTTATTGACATTAATTATAAAGGTGTAGTTAATGTTTCAGTAGCTGCGTATCCATATTTGTCAAAGTCCCATGGAATGTTATTGCATTTTACTTCCAGTTCTTATACAATGGGAAGAGCATTTTATTGTTTATATTCATCTACAAAAGCTGCTGTGGTTAATTTTGTGCAGGCGTTGGCAGAAGAATGGGAACAAGATCACATACGTGTGAACTGTATAAATCCGCAACGTACCCATACGCCGATGCGGACCGCAGCCTTTGGCATTGAACCGCCGGAAACCTTGCTTAATCCGGAAACGGTAGCCGAAAAAGCGTTGTTAACTTTAATGAGTCGTTTTACAGGCGAAGTGGTAGACATAAAAAAAGACAGCGTTGCATTATGAATACTAAATGAGGTGATTTCGTGTTCGGTACTGCTCCATGATGCATCGAAAAGGATCAACGAACAGGAGTTGTTTTTATGGATATAAGATTTTTAGTAATATATATTTTTCTTGTAATTTGTTTTTTTGTGCCATCCACAGCATATGCTTACCTTGATCCCGGAACTGGCAATGCATTGATATATGTGATGCTTAGTTTGGCCGGAGCTGCTTTGTATTTTGTAAAAGGATTATTTTATAAACTGACGGGAAACCGGCAAACTTTAAAGGAGAGCATTAGCCACGGTAATAATTCAATCGTAATTTTTAGTGAGGGAAAAGCTTACTGGCATGTATTTAAACCGATAGTAGATAATTTAATTGAAATGAAGCAATCGTTTTCGTATTTTACTATGGATATTGAAGATCCTTGTTTGCAGATTGACGATCAAAACATGGATAATCGTTATATTGGTGAAGGAAGTGTAGCTTATTATAAAGTATCTAATTTAACAGCAAATATAGTATTATCTACTACTCCTAATATTGGTACACCGGGCTATCCTATAACACGCTCTGAGCGAATAAAGAAATTGGTATTTGTTTCCCATGCCTTTGATGATTGTTCATTCTTCCACAGATACTCACTGGATTATTATGATGTTGTTTTATTGGTCGGAAAAATAGAGGAACTCAGTATCCGGGCATTAGAAAAAGTACGTAATTTGTCGGCGAAAGAATTGGTGCCCGCCGGTTTGCCTTATATAGATGAACTGCTGAAAAGAGTGACTCCTGCTGTTGATAAACAGTTTCAGAAAGAAAACGAAGTTACTGTACTGCTTGCACCTTCTTGGGGTAAAAAAGGTTTTTTAAATTATTATGACAGCGGTTTTATTGAACTGCTTGCAAAAAAGCAATTTAATTTGATAATGCGGCCTCATCCGCAATCATGGAAAGTAGAAAAAGACCTGTTACAAAATATAAAGAAAAAATTAGATAAATATAAAAATATTACATGGGATTTAAATCCGGATAATTCAGCTTCCCTTCAGGCTGCGGACATTTTGATTTCTGATGTTTCTGCCATTAGATATGATTTTGCCCTTGTATGCCAAAAACCGTTCATTACCTTACCTATTCCAATTCCAAAGGAAACTTTGGACGGGTATGAGATTGCTGATATGGAAAAGCCCTGGGTGGAAGAAGCCTTTAGGGAAATTGGGTACGGTTATACGCTTAAACAAGATGAATTTGCGCAGCTGGATGTTATTATAATGAAAATTTTACGGGAAAAAGATAATGATGCCATTAAAGCATTTCAAAATAAATATCTGTATAATCTTTGCAATTCGGGTAAAGCAATTGCAGAGTATATAATTAATACGAACTTGACATTGCAATCGGTGAGAACGCAGGAAAACGGGAAATAAGTCTATGTTACAGTTAGTGAGTCCGTTTATTATAATTTATAAAGCCTTATATTTGTTTATCGTTAGTTTAACAGGTAATTACGGTATTTCGTTAGTTTTGCTTTCGTTTATTACGTTTTTGATTCTTTTGCCTTTCAACAAAAAGGCACAACAACTTCAACGTAAAGAACGAAAGCTGCAAGCCATCCTTGCACCGCAGATTAAGGAAATAAAACTGAATTATTCCGGTCAGGAGCAGTATGAAAAACTGAAACGGTTATACCATCGGTATGCATATCATCCGCTTTACGCTATGCGATCCGTAACAGGTGTACTGCTTCAGTTGCCTTTCCTTGCGACAGCGTATTATATGTTGTCGGGATTACCGGACATCCGGGGTGTTTCATGGGGTGTCATTAAAAATCTCGGTACACCGGACCAGCTACTGGGAGGCATCAATTTGCTTCCGTTTGTCATGACGCTGGTAACGGTTGCTTATGCGTTTGTAATGCCTGATATCAGCAAAAAAGAACGGTTTCAGTCCGTCATCATCGGTTTGGTGTTTTTAGTTTTACTGTATGCTGCTCCTTCTGCGCTTCTGATTTTTTGGACAAGTAATCTTTTATGGTCATTATTATTTAACGTTTTTGAAGAAAAGTTACAGTGGATTGGCAGTTATGCTGAAGAAAATGAATCAGCCTTTCATATCATAATAGCTTTATCGTTAACGGTGGGTTTTCTGATTCCGACTGAAATCTATATAAGAAACGCGAACCAGTTGTGGTTTGATTACAAAGATATTTTAAAATATTTTCTTGCAGATACCGTAAAGTATTTTGTTATTCTTATTTTGGCTTATATTCTTTGCCGGCGTAAAAAAGTAAGCGGTATTTACCTTTCATTATTAACCGGTTTGTTATTCGGTGTGTTCGTCCAAAGCTACATTATTGCTATTGATTATGGACTGTTTGACGGGCATGAGATAGATTGGGAGAAATATGCGCTGTCCGGTTTATTTAACGCCTTTATCTGGCTGGTTTGTCTGGGTGCGGCGTTTATCTGTTTTAGATATTTGAAGTTTAACACGGATAAAATCAAGAAATATATTAAACCGATTTCATTTATCATTATTGCCGTTCAGTGTGTTGTCCTGGTAATAACGCTAAAGAATAATCCAATTCAAAAAAATATCATATTGGAGAATGGAAAAGCGGGTATTTTAACTGCAAAAGATTTGTATACCGTTTCGGGTAAAGATAACATTGTCATTTTCCTGATAGACGCGTTTGACGCAAGTATCTTCGAAGATATCATGCAAAAAAATCCGGAGGCTGTTGCAGACTTAAAAGATTTTACGTTTTATGATGATACGACATCTTCGTTTGGCTTTACAGACTTTTCACTTCCCGAAATTCTGACAGGGCAGTTATATGACCCTGCGACAAGGTTCCCGGAGTATTTAGCTAAAGCATGGGGCAACAATCCGTATTATAAAAAATTAAAAGATCTGAATTATAATATAGATCTTTATACAAGCGGGAACTATGTGGACCGGAAAGCGCCTGTAGACAACCTGATCGAGGAACAGGTAGTGATGAAAGACGAAGTTGCCGAAAGTTTCGGTGAAGTAACTAAATTCCGAATCTCTCCCCACTACTTAAAACGCATCTATTACCGGTACAACCCGGGTATTAAAAATCCTGCAGTTTTTGACAATAATAATATGCCCTATAATGAAAATGATGATGCCGGTTTTTATAAAAAATTAAAAAAAGGTTTGCGCCTTACCGATAAAAATATGTTTAAGTTTTATTATCTCAGCGGCGTGCACCCGCCCTATGCATATAACGAAAACGTGGAACCGCTGAAACCGGGGGAAAAAGGAACGGCCTATAAACAGGCACTTGGTTCATTGGTAATCGTCAGGGAATACCTGTCCCAGATGAAAAAGCTTAATGCCTATAATAATGCAACCTTCGCCGTTGTAGCGGATCACGGTTATCATCATGAATTGGGGAAGCGCCCATTGTTTTTGCTGAAGCGGGGGGGGGAGGAGCATAAACAGATAGAAATTAATCATGTTTCCAATACTTTGTCTGAGTTAATGCCGAGAATATTTGCTGCTTTCGATAATACCGGCAACTATATAACTGCCCGGACCACTCATAATAAGAGATTTTTTTATTATGAAGATACTGATAAAACCGGGAAGTTTATTAAGTATATGGTGGATGGGCCGGCAAAAAACAGAGATTCATGGGTGTCATTAGGGGAAATTAAGAAAAAAGAACCTGAAAACCGGATTTATAAAATAGGAGAGAAAATAGATTTTTCAAGTTTTGGAAATTCTTTCAAATATAAGACTTTTGGCTGGGGCGATCTGGAAACAACGTATGCTTCGCTGATCACACAGCCTGAAGCGGGACTGATTTTGCAAATGGAAGACGGTTTTTACCGTAATCGTAATTATATAATAAATATAGTTTGCAACCCATTGCTTAATTATTACGTGTCCGCCGTTGATTATCATTCGCTGAATCCGTTGGCGTACAGGGATGTGCGATTGTATGCAAATAATATTAAAATTGGAGAATGGCGGTTAACAAACAAAGATACTATGACTCTTACATGTGTGCTGCCTGAAAGTGTTTTAAATACTTCAAAACTGAATTTACGTTTTTCTGTCGCGAATTCCCCTGATTCAAACCAGCCGGAGTTATTACAAATCAATGAAATGCAGATCCTGGAAAAAGGGTCGGAATAGCAGTAACAAATACCCCCGCTTATATGTTATGGAATACTTAAATGCTTTTACATTCTCAGTATTTTAGGAAAAAAGTCTGCATAAAATGAGTAAATTTGATTTAAATTTTTTGAGGGAAAAACCGCTGTATATTTTCTTATTGTTCGCAGCCTGGTTTATTTTGATTACTCCGTTAGCAGATGCGAAAATAATACCGGGTCATGACTGTGTGTTTCACGTTACCAGATTCTTAAATATCGCTGAAGCAATAAAGAACGGTGTTTTTCCTGTCCGGATGTATGCTGATGACGTACGGTTCTGGGGTGCTCCGGTTGGTATTTTTTATCCAAGTCTGTTTTTCTATATACCTGCGTTATTAAAGCTGGCAGGTTTGCCTGTTGAAATTTGCTTTAATATATTCATTGCCTTAGTGTTTCTGCTGGGGACGTTTGCATCGTGGTATGGTTTTACATTATTAACCAAATCAAAAAATATAGCTTTTTTTTCTGCATTGCTATACATTTCTTCCGGTTATTACTTAATGGATGCATATATCCGAAGCGCAATAGGCGAATTGTTGGGGCTTTCCTTTATGCCATTGGCAATAGCAAGTATTGATATTTTAGCAGCAAAGTCAAAAGTTAAGGTAAAAGATTATGTATGGGGCATATTGGCGGTTTCCGCGGTTATTCAGTCACATGTGCTGTGCAGCGTAGCATTGGTGATATTTGGAATATTTTGTCTGGCGGTGCATTATAAAAACATTTCTTTAAGGCAGCTGCGTCGGATTTTTGGGGTAATAACTGTTGTTTTTCTGCTAAATGCGCATTTTATCATACCTTTTTTATTGTTTTATAAAGTCATACCGGTAACTATGGATTTTGTTGATGGGTTTGCTGAACAGGGCTGGCCTACGGTTGTGCTGTTCCGGTTCTTTCTGGCATGGAATTTCTGGCTGCTTGTTGCGGTTTATTTTTATCTTCCGAAAATGTTGCGCAGTTTGAATTCTAAACCTGTTGAAGTTTCAGGTAAGTCTCAGATAAAGATCAAAAAAGAATTCTTGTTGTCAAAAATGTATATATATTATTTTTTGGCCGGCTGCCTGTTTCTTTTTATGGCGGATCTTTCGTTCCCATGGGATATGTTTCCCCGGCTCACGCGTTTTTTTCAAACCATGCAGTTCCCCTGGCGGTTTTTAGGTGTTTCAACTTTGTGTTTCTGTGTTCCCGGCGGGATTTGTTTACATACGTTTTTATCAGGAAAGAAAAGAAAAATAAATGGTTATCTGGTATTAAGCGTGTTTTTGGTTTGTCTTACAAGTTTAACAGCATTTATTAAATTGGCACCGATATCTTCAATACCGGACTGGAACATGCCGGCAATGAAATTTGTCTGGAAAAGGATAAACAGTGTTTCTGATACAGACTATCTGTACAATGACATTGACAGGCAAAAACTTTTAGAGCAGGGGAACCGTTATATTTCAGACGGGGTAATCAGCAATTACAGCAAGAACGGAACCAGTATATCGTTTTCTTACAGTGTCAGCAATAAGAAAAAAACAAGAATTATATTGCCCCTGGTCAATTTCCCGGGTTATATTGCCGTGGATAACACGGGAAGGGAAGTTGACATTGAAGAGAGCGGAAATCATATGATACAACTGTCATTGCCTGAAGGGTCCGGAAATATTAAAATATGGTATAAGGGGCTGCCTTTATTTGCTGTTGCAGATTACATATCGTTATTTTCAACCCTGGGATTTATGATTCTTGTGTATTCAGTACATAAAAATAAACGTTGGAACCGCTTGCTGGGGTAGTTTTATAATCTGATGATCTGCCTTTTCCCCTGGCGGGCGCATTTCTGGCGATGAAAGACAGCGGATTGTTACAGATGTTGCATTGTATTATGATATTAAAGCCGTACAGTTAACAGAAGAGGATTGATTATGAAATTAATAACAATTTTAGTTCCCTGTTACAATGAAGAAAGCAGCCTGGATCTTCTTTATGAACGTTTGCAAGATATAATAAACCGGTTAAACCGGTACAGATTCCAGATTTTGCTTGTTAATGACGGAAGCAGGGATAATACTCTGGGAAAAATGCAGGAGCTGCACAAAAATGATCCGATGGTCTCTTATCTCAGTCTTTCCCGCAATTTTGGCAAGGAAAATGCAATGCTGGCAGGACTGGATTTTGCGGAGGGAGATGCAGTAATTTTAATCGATGCGGATTTGCAGGATCCTCCGGAACTGATACCGCAGATGATTGAAGAGTGGGAAAAGGGGTATGACGATGTGTATGCCCGCCGCCGCAGCCGTGCAGGGGAAACCTGGTTTAAGGAAGCCAGCGCCCACTGGTATTACCGTATTCTGCAAAAGTTTGCGGATATTGATATTCCTTCTGACGTGGGGGATTTTCGGCTTCTTGACCGGCAGGCGGTGGATGCCCTTTGTTCGCTTCGGGAACGGCAGCGCTACACAAAAGGTTTGTTCAGCTGGATAGGCTATAATAAAAAGGAGTTGTTGTTTGACCGGGAACCACGGGCGGCCGGCAATTCTAAAATGAATTTTTTAAAGTTATTTGGCCTGGCAGTTGACGGTATCACCTCCTTCTCAGTTGCGCCGTTGCGGCTGGCTTCCATATTGGGAATCATTATTTCAACCATAGCTTTTGTTTATCTGGTGTTCGTAATTGCGAAAACACTGTTGTTCGGTGATCCGGTAGCCGGCTATCCTTCGATGATCTCCATAATTTTGTTTATGGGAGGCATTCAGCTGATTGTCCTGGGGATTATAGGCGAATATGTCGGACGTATCTTTTATGAATCTAAAAGAAGACCGGACTATCTCGTCAGCGAATATAATGGGAATAAGATATTCGCGGGAAAGAAGTAAATGCTTATGAATAATAAAAAGAGCTGGCTTGTTATCTTTGCAATTTTTATTTTTATGTTTATCTTTAATTTCCTGTCTCCGATTAGCTTTGGGGACGATTATGTCTATTCGTTCATTTGGTCAGGTCAGTCAATCTACGAGCCGTTGCCGCAGAATGTTTCCCGGGTTGCAAGCTGGCAGGATTTATTCCGTTCACAGTGGTCACATTACTTTACATGGGGCGGCAGAACTGTCGCTCATGTGCTGGCGCAGTTTTTTTTATGGCAGGGCAAAGCCCTTTTTAATATTGCCAACACATTAATCAGTATTTTATTGGTTTTTGAGTTATATTGGTGCATTAATAAGGGAAAAATCAGTTTTCGGTTTGATTCCCGTACCATTATCTGGATATTCTTTCTGTTATGGGCCTGTACACCCGGTTTTGGCGTTGTATTCTTATGGATTATAGGTTCATGTAATTATTTGTGGACCAATGTGATTTTGCTTGGTTTCCTGACGCCTTATTTTTATAAGTATTATCACTGTGACGAAAAGGCTTCGTTCGATAATAAACTGATTGGTACTGTATTTGCATTTTTCTTTGGAATAGCAGCAGGCTGGACGAACGAAAACAGTGTTTGCTGGATAATTCTGATTTTAGCGGTGTTTATTTATTTTTGCAAAAAGCATGATACCCTGGAAAGCTGGATGGTCTCCGGGTTTATCGGGCTTGCAGCCGGTTATGCGTTGCTGATACTTGCGCCGGGCAATTATAACAGGCTCTCCTCTTCACAGTCCGGCTGGCATTTTCTGACCGGGCTGCAGGAGCACTTGTCAATGATGATGCTGATCTATGTGCTACAGTTTCTCCTATGGTATTTCGTGCTTCGTTCTTTGTTTACACTCAGAAACATAAGCAACAGCAATCCATTAATTAAAAAAGAAGTTTTGCTTGTTAAAATTTTAATTGTAGCCGGATTCTGCATGACCGGAGTGATGCTTTTTTCACCGGGGTTTCCTCCCCGCAGCGGGTTTTCCGGACTGCTGTATTTGATAGTGGGGGCGGGTATTCTATTGCGAATCCAGAAAGAGTATAATGTATTGCTTATTCAGGAAAGTGCCACGAAACTCCTGTTTTGCGTAAGCCTTGTTTTTTTTATTCTTACTGCAGGCTTTTCATTTCGGTATTACTATTGTGGTTATGTATACGTGGAAAAGTTATTGTCTGTTGTGAATAATATCAGTAATGATAAGAGAGATTCTGTGATTACGGTCGAAGCAATGAGAGAACCGTCAGACAATGAAAATCTTTATACAGCCCTTCACACTATTTCTTATGAATTGTCAGAAGATGAAAATGAGTGGAAAAATGTTGCGTTCGCCCGGTATTATGGTATTAAGGGCATTCGAATGGTAAAAGAAAAAGATAATGATGAAAAACATGAAAACCGATGAGAGAGGAACGTTAACGCTTCTTATAATTTTTATATTTTTATATGTTTTAAATTATTTAACCCCGCTGGGGGTTGGCGATGATTATCTGTATTCCTTTATCTGGCAGGGGAATGCCATGAATGTCCCGCTGCCTGCAAACGCAGCCAGGGTTTCATCTGTTTCCGGCTTATTGGCATCCCAGTGGTCGCATTATTTAACGTGGGGCGGCCGGTCGGTCGCGCATACGGTTGCCCAGTTTTTTTTGTGGAAGGGAAAAGGGCTCTTCAATTTTGCAAATGCGTTTGTCGGTACGCTTTTGGTTGCTGAAATTTACTGGTGTATTCATAAGGGTAAAGTGTCTTTTTCATTTGAGCCGAAAAAAGTATTTTGGATTTTTTTTGCTTTATGGGCCTTTACACCGGGTTTTACGCCGGTTTTTTTGTGGCTCACGGGCGCTTGCAATTACCTTTGGACATGTGTCATGCTGCTTGGATTTATGGTTCCTTTTATAAAAAAGTATTATTTTCCTGAGGAACAGGCAGGCGACAATGTGTTTTTTACCGGTTTTATGTTTTTTTTCGGTATTCTTTCCGGATGGACCAATGAAAACAGTGTGTGTTGGATCATCCTGGTGCTGTTTCTTTTTCTTTTACGCTTACATAAACATGACGTCAGCATCCATAACTGGATGTATGCGGGCCTGGCAGGATTGATTATTGGGTATCTGCTGTTGGTTTTGTCGCCCGGAAACGTATCGCGTCTTCATTTGATACATGGAACCGGATGGGACAGCGTGCAATTCATCAATGCAAATTGCTCAACTTTCTTTAAAGTAATGATCTGTCAGTTTTTTTTATGGTATTTCGTTTTGCGGTTTTTATATGAAGCAGCGCATAAAAGCAGCGGCAGTAAAAACCTGAAAAAGGAATTATTGTTTGTTTCGGTTTTAGGCGTGACCGGTTTGGGCTCATCCGCGATTATGTTGATGGCACCGGAGTTTCCGGAACGGAGCGGGTTTTTCGGAACGGTATGGTTAATAATCGCTGCTGGCGTTATGTGGCAGATACAGGAAGAGTATAAACTGGATTTGATCCGGGAGAATGCGAAGAAGTTTTTAACAGTAACAGGTGTGTTCTATCTTGTTATGACATCTGTAATCACTCTTCATAATTTTTATGAAACGAACAGATGGCACCAGGAACTTTTGCTTCGCATACAGCAGGAAAAAAGGGAAAATAAAAACTCGGTTTTACCCGTCAGGCCGTTTCGAAAGGCGGGTAAAACTGAGGTGTTGATGAGCGGGTTTCATATCGTTGAGAACGATTTGTCTGATGACGCCGGAAATTGGGAAAACGTGGCTTTTGCCCGGTACTACGGGATAAAGGGCGTGCGTACTGAAAAAGATAACAACAATGAAACTGATTTACGGCACTGAATTTATGAATACAGGTAAAGAAGCAGTTGTTACAAGAGCGGACGGATCCATGACAGCAGTACGGCAATCCCGCTCAGGGCAAAGTAAGGACCGTAAGCAAAGTAGTCCCGGCGTTTCTTTTGTTTTGTAACCAGCAAAAACAGGGCGGCTGCGCCTCCTGCCAGAAAGCCGTACATGATTACGCTGAGTAATGGGCGAATCCCTGACCAGAGCCCAAGCGCGGCAATCAGTTTTATGTCACCGCCGCCGATAGCTCCTTTTGTCAGGACGGTAAGCAGCAGGAACAGCAATCCGGCGCCCAAACCTGCAGCAAGATGCTCTGTTATCGAAAGGTGCTGGTGCAGTGTATAGCACAGGCCAAGAGCAGCCAGAGGTAACAGCATGCTGTCAAAAATCACATATTGCTCAAAATCTGTGACAGTGATAAAAGACAGAAAGGCAATGGCGGCGGTGTAATATAATACTGTTGGTATAGATACAGAACACCATGTTTTCCCCAGGCAGAACAACAATAAAAAAAACAATAAAGGTTTGCGGAATTTAGCCCGTTTTGCAATCTGATCCGGGAAGGTTAACAGACTGTCATCTTTTTCCTGACGGTATAGTCTGTCGATCCAGAGGGAACCTGCTGCAGTAAAAATACAAGCCAGAAAAAACGGCGGGAGCATTATTAAAATAAATTCAGAAATATTAGTTAAATTCATAAATTTATCCCTGAAACCTAGACGAAAAGGATTAAAAAACCTTGACAAAAAGGGCTTAAAAACCTTGACAAAAAGGGCTTAAAAACCTTGACAAAAAGGGCTTAAAAACCTTGACAAATAGGGTTTAAAAGAGTTATCATTATAAACAGTAAGGTGGGTGACGTATGTGAAGAATTATATATTTTTATCTCGTTTCCCATTTTAACATATTTTAAACATAAATTTCCAGTAAAACAATTAAAGAAAAGGGGTTTTATTTTGAAACTACCGAAATTAAGCACAATTATGGAGCGTTTGACACCTCGACAGCTATTGATGATTTGCGGCGTAGTGGCGTTGATTATTTTCCTGCTCATATATTTCACCCTTACCCGGTTAACGGCGGGGAAACCGGCACCACAACAACAACCTGTAACCACGCAGGTACAGGTAAAAGATGTTACGATTGTAACGGCAAAGACCAGCATTCCGGAACGCACACTGATCAAGGAAGAAATGCTGAGTCTTAAGACAATGCCTTCCAACAAGGTGCCTGCCGGCGCTCTGACGAGTACGGCAGATCTGGTTGGACGTCCTACCCGGGTTGCTGTTAATGCAGGTGAAGTTATTACTACCCAGAAAGTATTTGCCAGCATTTTGAATATGGGTCTCAGCGGCCGTATTCCGCCGGAATGCCGGGCGATTACGGTAGGCATCAGCGATGTGACCGGTGTGGCGGGTTTTGCCCAGCCGGGGGATTATGTTGATGTGATGCTGGTGTCCAGCCAGGTGGAAAATAATAAAGTGGTCAGCGAAATGATTTTGCAGAATGTATTGCTGCTGGCTATTAATAAACAGGTTGAAAGTGCCGGCAATTCGTCTTCCCAGACTAATGCGAACGACAAGGATAAGAACAAAAACCAGAATGCAGGGAATCAGACTAAAGTGACCGGCAATCCTGTTTTGGCTACCATGGCGCTGGTGCCGGAAGATGCTCTGAAGCTGGCGGCTAAAGCCCAGCTGGGGCAGATTTATCTGGTGCTTCGTCCGTACCGCCCCGCTAACGGGATCAGCGACGACACCTATTATTCCGTAACCAAGTCCAGCGGCAAGATGCCGGTAACGCCGCCTCCGGCAGGAACCATTCCTCCGGGAGCGGATATCGAGACTTCCCCGACTGCCAATGTGCAGATTATTCGCGGAACAACGACAACGGTGGGGAGGTAACGGATGATGAGGCGTAATAAAATTTTAGGAGCTTTATTGAGCGCGGGTATTCTTCTGTCAGCTCAGGTTGCCATGGCAGCAACTCCTCTGAATGTCAGTGTGAATGAATCCCGCTACGTCCAGGAATCCGGGTTAAGCCGGGTAGCCGTTGGAAATCCGGAAATTGCGGATGTGCAACTGCTTTCGGCCAGGGATTTTCTGCTGGTTGGTAAAAAAGCGGGTTCTACTTCTCTGCTTGTATGGAGCGCGAACGGGCGGCAGGAATATCTGGTGACGGTTACCGGTGAGAATTCCGGTCTGGCTTCCACGATAGAAAAGGCCATTAATTTGCCGGGCGTAACAGTACAAATGGTAGGAAATAAAATCCTGCTGCGCGGCACCGTGATGAATCAGTATGAAAAAGATCTTGCCTTAAAGGTGGCCGGGCTGTATGCCGGTTCAACCCCGTCAGCTTCTTCGGGTGACGGAAGCGCGGCAAAGGCTGTGGACAAGACAGGCGGCAATGTTATTGATCTGTTGCAAATGGCTCATCCGGCTCAGATCCGGTTAGAGGCACAGGTCATAGAAGTTTCTTCCAGCAACAAGAAAGAGCTGGGAATTCAGTATGGAACAAGAACCAGCGGTGACAACGATACCAAGTTGGATATGGAAGGCGCAATTTACGCCGGCGAAGACTGGAACACCCGTGGTTGGGGCGGGTGGCTGGTCCGGCACTCTTCCACGATCAATGCATCGTTGAGAGCTTTGATTACCCAGGGCAAGGCCCGCATTTTGTCCCGCCCCAATATTTCTACACTGAGCGGGGAAAAAGCCAAGATCCTGATTGGCGGCAGCATTCCGATTCCCACCAATAATGACGGAAGTATTTCCATCGAATGGAAGGAATACGGCGTGAAGCTTGATATTGAACCGGTAGTAGATCAGATGGATAAGATTACCTCCAAGGTACATGCGGAGGTCAGCCGGTTGGATTATGCAAATGGGGTAACCCAAAACGGTTTCCATATTCCGGCGCTGGCTACCAGGGAAGCGGAAGCGGTCATTCATGTATCCAACGGCATGAGCATGATTATCGGCGGACTGCTGAACAGTGAAGACGGCAAGACGGTTTCCAAGATTCCGCTGTTGGGAAATATTCCGATTCTCGGCGAGTTCTTCAAGCACACCAGCAGTACCCGCGATAAACGGGAACTGATTATTATCATTACGCCTCATCTGGTTAGCGAAGATACACAGTGGAACATGTCTGATAAAATGAAAGAAGCCTTTAATGAAGGCCAGACAGAATATCATTCCATGAATAAAGTAAACGCTAATGTAATCGAACCGGAAGTGGAGAAAGAGATTGTCCGCATTAAAGAGAAACGGGCTGCGGACAAAGCCCTGAAAGAGCAGAAAGAAGCAGAAAAGGAAGCCAAACGGGCTGCTAAAGAGATAGCGAAGCAGCGGAAAAAGGCCGGTGATTCCGCTTACGCCAGTGAAAAATCTGCCCTGCGGAATCGCATTAACGCCATTTTACGCGAGGACGGCGCGAGCAATGCTTCCTCTTCCTATAAGCCGGCGCCTGAGAAGAATGTCACAGTTGTGTTGCCTTCGGAAGAAGAAATTGTGGTGGAACGGCCGGTCTTAGCTGAGGAACCGGTAGTTATGGAGCAGCCTGCTGCGAACAGAGGCGAAGAAGCGGCGTTAGGGGATTATTTGAATCGGTAAATAACAGCCTGCAAGGGCAGGAAAAGGAGGGAACTGTATGGCAGATGCACGAAGAGGCACAGTCATTACGGTTTTCAGCACGGCTTCGGCTGTGGGCAAAACACTGATAGCTATTAATATGGCGGCGGAACTGGCCAAGGAAGGCTACCGGGTATGCCTGGTGGATTTGGACCTGCAATTCGGCGATGTATGTAACTATCTGCAATTGAAGCCCGCATACACGTTGGCAGATGCTATTGCCGCACAGGAAAAAGACAAAGAGAACTTTAATGTGCAGGCTTTTCTCACCACCTATGACCGTTACGATGTCCCCTTTGGAGTTCTGGCTGCGCCCCTGAAGTTAGAAGAAGCCTATAACATTCAAATGAATGATGTAAAGCAGATTTTGTCGCGGCTGCAGTTAAAATTTGACTTCCTCGTCATTGACACCGCTTCAACTTTCAGTGAAGTGAACCTGATGGCTATGGAAATGAGTACCATCATCAGCTTCCTTGGTATTGTAGACTTTATTCCTACTATTAAGAACATGAAGAGCGGCAACGATACCATTCATGGTCTGGGATATGATGTCAATAAGATTCGCATGATTCTGAACCGCAGTAATTCCAAGACCCGTATCGACTTGCAGGATGTGGAGCAGTTACTGGGTTCTGAGTTTTACCATGTATTACCAAATGATTTCGGTACGGCAACCCGTTCCATTAAGACAGGCTGCCCCCTGGTTTTGGATACGAAAGCCTCGCCTCTTAAGACGGAACTCCGGAATCTGGTGGCCCGGTACACGGGAAATTCTTTGGAAGAAGCAGACGGGAAAGAAGACAGCAATTCATCCTGGTTCAGTAAGTTATTCAGATAGGCAGGTGCTGACAGATGGCATATCGGGTTATATTAGTAGAAGGCAACCGGTTGATGTTAGAGCGCCTGTCCAGCGTGGTGCGCAATACAAAAGATTTTGAACTGGTTGCCCGTTATCAACAGAGCGGCGACGCCCTGGGGCAGGGCGCCGTGTTCAAACCTAACATGATATTGTTGGACATAGATGAAAGCGATGACGATGCTTCCCTGATTGAGGAGTTTGCTACAACATTTAAGGGAGCTTCTGTTATCTGCATGAGCGCCAAGTGGGCTGCAAATGATTCAGAAACCATGGCCGGCGCCGGCGCCCGGGGCTTCCTGATCAAGCCCTTTACCAGTGAGGAACTGCAGGAAGCTGTTAAGACCTTTGAAAAAGCAGGGATTACGGCAGGTTCCAATGTAATTTCTTTTTTCAGCCCTAAGGGAAAGAGCGGTAAGACCACGCTTATTGCCAATCTGGGTATGGCTTTGGCCCAGAAAACCGGTCAGCAGGTGGGCATTATTGATGCGGACTTACAGTTTGGGGATATGTCTGTATTCTTTAACCTGGCGCCAAAGACAACTATTATGGAAGCAGTGCGGGATATTAATTTCCTGTCCCCGGTAACTTTGAACTCTTATTTTCTGCCGATAGCGGAAAACCTTCGTGTGTTATGCGGTACCCGGCGGCCCGAGTATGCGGAGATGGTGGACATCAAGGCATTTCTGGATGTGGTAAGCATGGCCCGGAGCATTTACCGTTATGTGCTCATTGATATTCCTTCCGGATTTACTCCTATTTCCGTTGCTACGTCGGAGGCCAGCGATATTACTTTCCTGGTTTCCATGATCAGTGGGACTTTTGAAATCCAGCATATGCAGCGTGCTTTGGAAGTTTTTAAAGCCTGGCCCGACTATCAGCAGCGGGTAAAAACTATTTTTACCCGTGTGGAGCCCTGTGATGCCAATGAGCAGAGAAAGCTTGCGGAAGCTCTGGGGTATCCCCAGGTGTCTGTCATTCCTAACGAGTACATGCTTGTTTCTTCCGCTGCCAATAATGGGCAGATGGCGATTCTGGAGCAGCCGGATTCCAAGTTTGCCCGTTTCATAAACCAGTTGGCGGACGAGATTATCGGGTCCAGGACCCATGCAAGGTGGGGATAAACCATGATTCTTGTTATTTCGCTCATCAGCACTCTGTTTATTCTGTTGCTGCTGTTCCTTTTGCTGGAATACCGTTCCCGTAGCCGGCGCGCTTTAGCCCGCCGTATGCGGTATTATGCAGGGGAGATGGATACCCGGGAAAAACCGAAAGAGAGCAGGCCTCTTACGGATCAGTTGATGGATATTCTCCGCAGCAGCGGAAAACTGCTGAGCAACATCCGTCATGCCCGCGGACTTGACTTTACAATGCAAAAAGCAGGAATACCCCTGTTGGGAACAGAATTCCTGATCCTGTTGGGAATCAGCGCGGTTTTATCTGCAGCAATTGTGTTTTTTGTGACGAAAAAGCTGTTTGCCGCTGTGTTAGTAGCCGCTGTGGTGGTAGTGGCGGAATGGATATTTGTATTATTGAAGATCAGCCGCCGGGAAGCTGCCTTTACCAATCAGTTGGGAGACTGCCTTATGATGGTGGCTAATGCCATGCGGGCCGGGTTCAGTTTTTTGCAGGCCATGGATCTGGTTGCCAAAGAGATGGAACCGCCTATCAGTGCTGAATTTAAGCATGTGATGCGGGATATCAATCTGGGTGCTTCCATTGAGAGGGCTTTGGACGATATGGATAAACGTGTCGGCAGCCCGGACTTTTCACTGGTTGTAACAGCGGTATTGATTCAGCAGCAGGTGGGCGGCGACCTGGCTCACATTCTGGATACTATCAGTGATACGATTCAGGATCGGATTCGCATGCGCCGTGAGATCCATACGTTAACATCACAGGGGCGGATATCGGGGTACGTGCTTGGGGTCCTGCCGTTTGCCCTGGGCGCCTTTATCAGCATAATCAATCCCGGTTATATTGAGCCTTTGTTTACGGAACGGCTTGGCCAGATAGCCATAGGAATTGCTGTTGTTATGGTTTTTATAGGTTTTATTATAATCCAGCGCATTGTCAATATTGATGTATAAGCCTGTATTCAGGTTTTTACATATACATGTACATGTATATTTATTATCCGGGGAAAGGAGGAACAGGCTATGTTAACTTCCATGAGAGAATTTTTCAAAGGAAAAGGCCAGGGCATTGTTGAGTATGCATTGCTGTTGGCATTTGTCGTAGCAATTGCTGTTTATGCATTGCAGGAGAGCGGTTTAGGCGGAGCTATTAAAACCAACTTCAGCAAAACTGCCAGCCAGGTTAAGACCTTCTCGACCACTGTTAACTAATATTTCAACTAATTTTTCCGTTTTGGCCTCCTGTTTACAGGAGGCCAATTCCAAATTCTTTTTAAACGTATATTTGCTTTGCATTTCTTAAAGTATTTTCAGGGGGAAGGATATATGAAAAAGCGTAAGGGACAGTCAGTTGTTGAATTTGCTTTGGTACTTCCTCTGTTTTTGCTCATTATGTTTGGAGTCATTTACACAGGTATGTTGTTTCATGACTACATTACGGTAAGCAATATTGCCAGAACCAGTGCCAGAGAGGCAGCCGTTACTGCCAAGGATGAGTATGGCACGATTGCAACTCATTATGAGGGGCAGTTAGATGAGCTGATGACTAACTTTTATAAAAAAGCTGACAGTAATCCGATTGTGATTGTACCTGTGGATCACGGTTCTGATAGTGAAGGTGTTCAATCCACGATAAATATGCAGTTGAATGACGGTGGCTACTTTTTGGATATGATATTTCCGAGTACTATAAAAGTCCGGTATTATATGAAGAAAGAGCCCTACACAAGTTCATCTACATAAAGATGAAGATAGATTTGTCCGGTATTATTTACAGATGTGAAACAAAAACAGTATTTGCAATTATAAAAGTTTTAAAGTTATTAACGAAAGACGATAACAGATTGGAGTGGCACACATGTCATTATTGTTAGAACGTTTGGGACGTCCGGCAGGGGAGCCCATTCAGCAAAAAACTATATTTGGCAGACGTCAGGCAGAGGCGAAAGAAGATAATTACCAGGAGCTGAAGCTTGCCATCCATCGTCGTATCGTAGATGAAATGAGCGATCAGGAGCAACAGTTCCTGGCCAGCAATAACCATACCCGGGCGGAAGTGGAAGAGTTGATTTCTTCTTACTGCCAGAGGGTATTGGATGACAGCCCCATGAACGTGCCCCGTGGAGAGCGGGCCCGTATCGTGGCAGATATCTGTGACGAAATTTTAGGCCTCGGTCCCATTGAGCCCTTGCTGAAAGATGAGACCATCACCGAAGTTATGATCAACGGACCCAAGAAGATATTTGTGGAACGTAAAGGCAAATTGCAGCTGACCAATGTGCAGTTCCATGATGATGCCCACCTGATGAATATTATTGAGCGCATCGTGTCACCTTTGGGCAGGCGTATAGATGAATCATCGCCTCTGGTTGATGCCCGTCTGGCAGACGGTTCCCGTGTAAATGCCATTGTACCGCCGCTGTCGTTGATCGGCCCCTGTGTGACCATTCGTAAGTTTACAAAGAACCCGCTTTCTATTGATAACCTGGTAGGCTTTGGTACGTTGAGCGAAGAAATGGCGGAATTTCTGGAAGCTTGCGTAAAGGCCCGCTTGAATATAATGGTATCCGGTGGTACCGGTTCCGGTAAGACTACCACGCTGAATGTATTGTCTTCTTTTATTCCGGACAGGGAACGTATCGTTACCATCGAAGATGCGGCGGAACTCCGCTTACAGCAGCAGCATGTAGTTACGTTGGAATCCCGTCCGGCTAACCTGGAAGGCCGGGGCGCCATCACCATCCGCGATCTGGTGCGTAATGCCCTGCGTATGCGTCCTGACCGCATAATAGTTGGTGAAGTCCGTTCCGGTGAAGCGCTGGATATGCTGCAGGCTATGAATACCGGTCATGACGGTTCCCTGACTACCGGTCATGCCAACAGCCCCCGTGATATTTTAAGCCGTCTGGAAACCATGGTCATGATGGCAGGCATGGATTTGCCCGTACGGGCTATCCGTGAACAGATTGCTTCTGCCCTGGATTTGATTATTCAGCAGTCCCGTATCCAGGACGGCAGCCGTAAGATTACCCATATCACGGAAGTACAGAAGATGGAAGGCGATACCATCGTGCTGCAGGATTTGTTTACCTATGTGCAGACCAGTATCGATGATAGCGGAAAGTCAGTGGGCTATTACGAATCCAGTGGTTTGCAGCCTATGTTTTTGCAGAAGTTCAAGATGAACGGTGTGGAATTGCCGCGGAGTTTTATGAAACAGCTGCGCGGTGAATAGGAACAGGAGCGACAGGCATGATTTTGCTCATCTCTCTTTTGACAGCATTTTTGATTTTTGCTGTTTTATACTACTTAATGAAAACCAAAGTGGTGCCGGATAACCACGTGCATCAGCGTCTGCAGGATCTGCAGGGTCCGGAAGGCCGGGTGGTTACGTCCCGTGCCGATGAACTGAACAGGGTTCCGGTTTTAGACCGTACTGTGATACCGCTCTTACGTAAGTTTGAAAATTTTATGGTACGGTTTGCTCCTTCCGGCATTCATGATACTGTAGAGCGAAAACTGATGCTGGCCGGCCTGCTGGATAAATGGAGTCCCAACGGTTTTATTACAGTCTGGCTGATTTGCCTGGCGATTTTTTTTGGTATTGCTTATATCGCGGTAACCAGGAGAACCATGCCGTTCTCCCAGGCTGTTTTGTTTGCCTGGCTGAGCGTGGCGGTTGGCGCTATGCTTCCTTTTACAATACTGAATTCCGTTATCCGGAAACGTCAGAAAGCGATTGACAGGCAGCTGCCGGAAGTGTTGGATTTGTTAAGTGTCAGCGTACGGGCGGGGTTGTCTTTTGACGGTGCCTTGCGCAAGATTACCGACCGCATGTCCGGTCCCCTGATTGATGAGTTCAGACGGATGCAGCAGGATGTCCGTATGGGTTCTCCCCGGGCACGGGCTTTGCAGGCGGTTGCGAAGCGCTGTGAAGTGGATGATCTGTATTTGTTTATTACAGCAGTGATACAGGCGGAACGTTTAGGGACCAGTATGGGCCGGACGCTGGACAACCAGGCGGATAATATGCGGGAACGCCGGAGACAGAAAGCCAAAGCGGAAGCTTTAAAAGCTCCGGTTAAAATTGTATTCCCGCTGGTATTCTTTATTTTCCCGGCCATTTTTGTTGTGGTATTACTGCCTTCGCTGTTCTCTTTGATGCACAGCCTGGGCGGAAAATAAAAGAGTTGCTGAATAAAAAGTAAATCAAAACCTTGAAAAAGTATTTTATTATGAATCGGTTTTCAGGTGATTTTTAAAATGAAGATACAACGCATGTACATTGAAGGAGCGCCGGCAAGCGCTCCTTTTTTAAACGAAATAGACGTGATGCTGGCAGATTCGTTTTTAACCCGTTTAGCCGGCCTTATGTTCCGCCGCAGGCTGTCGCCGGCAACCGGTCTGCTGCTGGTTCCCTGCAACAGCGTGCATATGTGTTTTATGCGCTTTGCCATTGATGTGGTTTATATTGACAAAGAATACAGGGTTATTAAGGTGGTAAATAATTTAAAACCCTGGCTTGGTTTAAGCATGTGCAGCCGGGCCTGGGCCACGCTGGAAATGACAGCGGGGGAAGCAGAGCGCTGCGGATGTGAGGCAGGTAAAAAATTAACCCTGGTTTCGTGAGATTTTTATGAAATGCTATTTAATCGGTCAGACGCCTATTGATTTACCCAGCTAAAAATACTATAATTAGTATGTAAAAGTGTATGTGTAAATTAAGTTGAGAATTGGTTTGCGGTATTTTTGCATTTTTTTAATTACAGTTATAAAATAGTGCGATCCTCGCAGGGAGGAAAATGAAATGACTTTGTGGGCAAGCATATTAAAAAGAATGAAATTAATAAAAGAAATGAATCGGCAAAGCGGTTCGATCCTTGTAATTTCTGCTTTGATGTTGCCGATTATGCTGGGCTGTCTGGGCTTTGCCTATGATTTCGGTAATTTGTATCTACACAAGTCAAGACTGCAGAATATTGCGGACGCGGCGGCTTTGGCTGGAGGCCGCGCCTATTTGGACAGCCAGAAAAAGCCGATAGGGGATAAAGATCAAAGCGATGACATGCCTCCCATCTCCGAAAATTATCAGGGAATAAAAATGACGTATCGTGTAGGTTCTACGCCCGCTGAAGTAGCACGTGACAGCGTTCATGCAGACGCAGATGCTGCAGCTGATAGATACATCCTTAATAATATTAAAAATTTAGGAACCAGCGTTACAAGTGATAAATTTTCTCACTTTGCCCTGAAGACGGAGGGCATGAGCGGCAGGGTATTTTACCGTATTGGTTTGTATGAAATGGTGCCGATGCATTTTTTGCCTGTAATAGGTATGGATAAAGAACAGAAAGTTCGCGCGGGCGCGATTGCGCTGATAGACGATGGTTTGGGCATCGGCGCCGGGAAAGCGCTTTTTGACAACCTGTTTGTTGTGAAAGACGGGATAAGTTTAGGCAGTACTGTCGGTGTTGATGCACAGGGAAATATTAATGGTACTTTTGACGGAGGGATTGTTTTTGCAACAGGCAAGGATTTTGAAGCAGATGATATTTCGGGTGTAAATAACTATTTTTATACGCTGGCAGAAAAAAACTACCAGGCGGGAAATAATCTTTCGGTTGAGGATTTGATTGCGGCTTATCCCAATATGGGGGGGAAAGCGGTCTGGGATAATTCGATTCCGGTGGACAATTCTGTTTCCGGTTTTATCGATAAGCTACATAAGTTGCATCTTGATTTAAAAAAGTACACGGTCAATACAACCGGGGGGGTATTGAATGATTTCAGAACAGCAAATATAGGCAGACACAGGAACGATGACAGGCTGGCTCGTGACCATAGTTTTACTGTTATGTCAGGAGGTAATGTTACTCATTATCTCCAAACGGATGGCGGTAACGGTGAGAACAATCAGAAGCTTGTTTTTTGTTATCCCCGGTCAGAAGAAGACAGTATTCTCGGGCAAGCTTACTGGCTCTGTTACGGCACACAAAATGTGTATTATGTTTTCAAAACTGAAGGATATAAATTCAATAACAATGGTACAATTTGCAACACATATGTTACGGATGAACAGGGAAATCAGATTTTTTGTAACAGATTGAACAATAATAATCAAATACATTTTGATTTTTACAGAAAGAATGTAACCTATGATGCACAGGGCTTGCCGAAAGTTGAATACAAGAAACTTGAAACGGGCAATGGCAATAATAAGCATGCACTTACTAAAGTGACTGATGAACGGAACTTTGAAAGGTATTCATACAGGTATCCGACAGCCAATGATGAAATAATTTATTTTACGATTAAAAAAGTGGAATATGATTTTTCAGGTAAAAGACAGATTAACGAACCCCAGATTAAATATTCTAATATATTTCATTGGGAGCAGGAGGGAGAAAAGGAACTTAAAATTACTGTGGATGAAAAAATGGCTGGCGGAGACTACGAGCCTTTTTATCTGATATTGACCGGCGGTGTGGGATCCTCGAAAAAAGAATTTAAGGCAGCGATAAAAATTAAGGTTAACGTATCTAATGAACGGCCTTTCATCTTTTGTAACCTGACGGAGAATGAGATCACTGAGTTCAGCATTAAACCGGGTGCCGCATTTAAAGGCGTGATTTATTCGCCGTATGCCAAAGTTGTCAATACAGCTTATACAAATGATGACGGAATCATAGTAACCGGAAGCAGAAAGTCATTTAAAGGAAATATTATTGCAAAAGAGCTTGAGATACAGGACGGCGACGTCAGTTGGGCCGGTCAGAACTTTCTGGCTGATGACAGCGATTTAAAAAATGTTTCTGATGAAGCGGCAAAAGCGCAGGATGAGAGGAAACAGAAGGCCATTTCCAAGGTGCAGGCAGCGCTGGCAACGTATGGAGTTAATGCTGCGAATTGGTCAGATCCTGAATACTTTCATTCTTTAAGTGACGAAAAGAAAATAAAAATTAAAAATGCTTGGAATGCTTACAGAGAAGAACTGTGGGAGGAAACGGGGCTGGATATGCCCGACTGGCCCTGGAAAGAAGGAGGCAAGCCGACAGACCCCGACCAGCATCATTATAGTGTAGAAGCTATCAATAGTGATATTTCCAGTGAAACATTGCGCCTTACCAATTTCCGTACGGAGTATACGATTGAACCGTATATTAACCCCTTCAATAACTTAGTCCTGGGAGAGGATGACTAATGACTTACCACCATATTCTTCAATGTTTTTAGGAGGAAACCATGAACGGTATATTGTCAGAACTTATTAACAGGTTGAAACTACGGATTAAGAATAAAGGCCAGGGCGTTGTTGAATTTGCCCTTCTTTGCGCCTTTTGTGCGGCCATAGGTATATTTGCTCGTGACGTTGATTTTTCCGGGGCCTTTGAGGAGTCTTTGGACAAAAGCAAGCCGGTGCTTTATGCGGCGGAGATCGGGCAGAGAAACAGAGATAATTACATGAAGTTTTATCGTCAGTGGAGGTATTTAACCGCAGATACAGTTAATGATGTGGATAATCCGAAACGGATTGAGGCTGACCAGAAAGCGCTGGTTAAAATTGCTGAAACCTATCTCGGAAAGACAGAAAACCAGGTTATGAATTTGATGGATTATTATTCCAATAGTGATAAAGCCAATGTGGCGCCTGAATTTATTAAAGATCTTAAATGCAGCACGGCAAGCGGAACCGGTTTCTCGACAGGTGTATTAGTCCCTATGTCATATAAGAATAACTCTTTGGACAAGAATGGTGACAGCGCTGATGACCGGACCAAGGGCTGGGTTCATTATGAGAGGAATAATAATCAGAATACGGCTTTGTATCTGACTAATAATGAAGCGAGAGTTTATGATAAGTATGATGCTGATAATCCTAATTATCTTTATAACAAACAACGCAACACAGTATGCACTGACAGGCTTTTTTTCTCGGATGATATGCTGAACAATACTGCCGCAAAGGTTACGGTAAGGCTGCACTATACAGACGGCAAAGTTGATTTTGTCGATATTGCGTTGAGGACAGGTAATGGCGATGCCTGGGTTAGTAATAACAATAAATTTGCTGAAGGCCTTTGCTTACATGTCACTGAAGCAGGTCATGCGGCTATAACAAATACCGGAAGTGCAGGAAGCAACGATATAATAAACAAACCGACAAATTATTATAAAAATGACAGTGAACATACATATGTGGTGAATTAAAACTTCATAGTCATGTAGGGGTTCCGGAGAGAAAAGCAGGTTCTTTAAAAAGTCCGGGCACGTAAATAATCCTGTGGTTTCAGAGGTAAAAAGCGAAAATTCGCTTTTTACCTCTTTTCCTTACATTTGATCTGCTCCCCAAAAGCCGAACCACTCTTAACTTTAGTCTGCTGTTTTTTTGATAAACAACTTGAAATATGATATAATATATCCATCATTAAATGCTTATCCTGACGGAGGGAACCGGTTTGGATCGGAGACAGGTGTTATCGCCCACAGAATTATCCTTTTATGGTTGTTTCAACCGGGCATTAGCACAGATCTGCACAATGGAGCGGGCCGGAAACCGGCGGGCTTTTTTCGAAGCAGGAATTTTTTTCGGAAAGGAATGAATCATTATGTTGTCAATGGAAACATTAAGAGAGTATGGCGTTAAGACCAATATGGGTCTGGAACGTTGCTGCAACATGGAAGCGTTTTATTTTAAAATGATTACTGCCAGTGTCAACGATGCAAATTTTGAAAAACTGGGCAAGGCGCTGGAGGCGAAGGACCTGGAAGCCGCTTTTGAAGCCGCCCATGCCATTAAAGGCGTCGCGGGCAACCTGGCGTTGGATCCTTTATACGATGCGGTATGTGAAATTGTAGAACCTTTACGCAGCAGGAAGGAAATGGACTACGCGGGCATGTATAAAAAGATTATGGAAGAAAGAGACCGGCTGGCGGCTATTATCTGACCGGGGAATAGTAAACAGGCAGGGGAGAAGGAACGATGAGATTTAAGTTTTCCAAGATGCACGGCTGCGGAAACGACTATGTTTACGTGGACTGCACGCAGCAGGAAATGTCCAATCCTGCGGCGGTGGCTAAATATGTAAGTCGGTATCATTACGGTATCGGAAGCGACGGGCTGATCCTGATTTGTCCTTCGGAATCAGCGGATTTTAAAATGCGCATGTTTAATGCGGACGGTTCGGAAGGCAAGATGTGCGGCAACGGGGTCCGCTGCGTGGCGAAGTATGTGTACGACCATGGTCTGACAGACAAAAACCCGGTTTCCGTTGAAACCCTGGCCGGCGTCAAGGAGATTGAACTGACGGTGGAGGACGGCAAAGTAACGGAAGCCCGGGTGGATATGGGCAAACCGGAAACACGCCCCCGTATGATCCCCATGATCACAGACCATTATATTTTCGTGGACCAGTCCCTGGTCCTCAGGGAAACGTCCATTGTGGGCACGGACAATAAGACTTATAAAGAAAAGTTCTTCTTCAATGGCACGGCTGTTTCCATGGGCAATCCGCATTTTATCGTATTTGTGAAAGATGTTGACACGCTGGATCTGGAAGACTTGGGGCCCCAGTTCGAGCATCATAAATTATTCCCGGAAGGGGTAAATACGGAATTTGCCCAGGTGATCGATGAGAACACCGTCAAGTTCAGGGTTTGGGAGCGGGGCAGCGGTGAGACGCTGGCATGCGGTACCGGTGCCTGCGCTGTAACCTATGCCTGCATGAAGCTGAAGAAGGCCGGCGCCATGAACAAGCCGTTGAACGTACAGGCCCGGGGCGGTCTGCTGAAGGTTACTTACTGCAGTGAAAACGATCACATTTACCTGCAGGGACCGGCGGTGGAAGTATTTACGGGAGAAATTGAAATCCCTGATTGTGAATTGTAAGTTTTCCAAAATGTCGCAAGATTGTCACAAAAAGCAAGGACAAACGATATATAATCAGGTTCAAAGAAGGTATTGTTACAGGGGACTCAGATAAGAAACCTTATTGTATTGAAAATGTTTTAGTTTTAATATTTCAGGAGGGAATAAGATGAAAAAGAAATTTGTTATGTTTTTAATGACTGTTATGCTGAGTTTTTCCGCCGTATGCTTTGCCAGCTATGGCACGGACCTGGACGCCGAGACAAAGATGGCAGAACAGTTTTTTGCTGGCAATGATTATAAAAAAGTATCAGCATTCATGGGTCAGGATTTTGCTAAAGCTCTTACAGCAGAAAAATATAAAGAGTTTTTTGCAAATGTTGAAAAAGATGCAGGGAAAGTGGTTGGCTCAAAACTGCGCGTTATAGAGAAGTACGACGATGCAGATGTTTTGCATTATTTTATTGATTTTGAAAAAGTGAAGAACGTGAAATTCATTGCTGTTTTTAAAAAGGTTGATTCGAAAATAGTGTTATTTGAAGCGGCTTTCCCAAATCCGAATACCGAGGGTCCTGCTCAGGATAATAAAGGTGCGGAAAAGAAATAGTTTAAATATACCGGACAGGGCAACCTGTCCGGTTTTTTTAGGAAACACAGATTAAGGGAGTTTGCGCGCTTGCCGGCGGAAAGAACGCAGGCGAATGAATCAGTGGTCACTTAATGAAGGAGGCGCTGGCATCCTATGTATGTATCAAAAATCAGAATGCAGAATTTTCGCTGCTATACGGATTTCACCATGCACTTCAGTCCCGGGGTGACGGTGATCGTAGCGGAAAACGGAAAAGGCAAGACGGCGATTCTGGATGGTCTGGCCATCAATATGGCGCCCTTCCTGGCAGCGTTCCCGGGAATCAAAGGACGTAATTTCCAGCCCAATGATGTCCGTATGGTGATGGATGCGCCATCGGATAAGGAAGGATTACAAATCCGGCGGATGAAATACCTGCTTCCCGTTGTATTGGAAACGGAAGTGAAAGCGGACGACGGAAAAGCTTATTCATGGAAGCGGGAATTAAAAACCGTAAAAGGGAAGACTTCTTCCGTTTCAGCCAAATTTGTTTCTGATTACGGGAAAAGGATTGCGGACGCCCTTAACCAGCCGGGAGACCGGGACATCGTCCTTCCGGTAATAGGGTATTACGGAACCAGCCGTATGTGGAATGACAGTTCCCTTCTGAAACGCAGGAACGTAGATCTGTCCCGCAGCAGCGGCTATACGGAGTGTCTGGAGCCCAGCGGTTCGTATAACACGTTTGCCCAGTGGTTCCGTTATGCAACGGAAAGCGCATTGGAATATGACCGCATTATTGCGGAAAAGAATTTAAAAACGAAGAATCCTTACCGGGAACTTTTAAATGCCATAAAAAAAGCGATTGTCACCTGTATCAGCAGCATGGGCTGGACTGACCTGAAATACAGCTTCGCGGCCCAGAACCTGCTGATCT
>JAEETM010000110.1 GCA_016290335.1 Treponema sp.
CAGAATCCCCTGTTCTTTTCTATGAGCTTTCCGGTAAAGCAGCAGGCTCTGAGCCGGACTGGTCGTTTACTGTTTTGATTGGTGAACCTTCCGTAAGCCGAACGAACAAAAAAGATATTCTTATTTATGCAAATGGTAGAAGGATTCAGGAATATTCACTTGTACAGGCTGTTGATTACGGCGGACAGGGCTTTTTTCCAAACGGAACTTTTCCAGCAGCGGTAGTATTTGTAAATGTAAAACCTTCGCTGATTGACTTTAATATTCATCCGGCAAAAAAAGAGGCACGTTTTCACGATATTTCGGAGCTTCATCACGGTATAAGCTCTACCATAAAATCGTTTTTCCATTCGTATACGCTTTCTAATTTTAAGGAAGATAAACCTGCAGACGAAGTTCGTTATGATGAAATTGGCGAGCTTGATTTTTCAGCTCCTGTAAAAAATGAATCTTACAATACGGGGGCTTCTCCTTATCAAAAGCATATTTCTTACAAAACTTCGGAAACAGCTTCGCACAGTTTAAGTGATTTCAGGTCTAAGTATTTTGGTGTGAGTTCTGGTTCCGTTGGTAGCACTGGTGGAAGCAAACCTTTGAATACAGCAAAACTTGCCGAACAGGCGCTTGAGGCTACAAACACAAGTGAGTCATCTGCACCAGCAAATGAAAGCTCCCCGCAGGCAAGTGCACCATCATCCCCACAGATAAAGTTTATTGGCTCTACACTGGGGACATTCCTGCTTGCCGAAAAAAACAACTGTCTTTACATCATAGACCAGCATGCCGCCCACGAGCGTATTCTTTTTGACAGGATTATGAACTCTCAGGGAAACCGCCAGCCGCTTCTTATTCCGTATAAAATCAAAACGGACTCAAAAAGTCAGGATAATCAGCTTGAAAAACTTAAAGACAGATTAACTGAAATTGGTTTTGAAACAGAAAAGAAAAGCCCCGGAGAATGGGAAATTAAAACAATTCCTGAACGCTGGACCGGAACGCAGTATGATTTACAGACGCTTATTTTTGTAAAGCAGGTGGAACCTGAGCAGATTATAAGGTCTATTGCGGCAATGACAGCCTGTCATGCGGCGGTAAAGGATGGTTATGTACTTGATGACCAGACAGCAGCGAATCTTGTAGAAAAAGCTTTTACACTTGAAGATCCGCACTGTCCGCATGGTCGCCCTATTTACACCGTAATTTCCCGCCAGAAGCTTTTTGAATTAGTCAAGCGAACGTAACGGGATTCAGGTCCGCTAGGTCCGCTACTACATTAAACTATCCAGAAGCTCTTTAATCTCATTTTTACGGTAGCCGGGTTTCTTTTCCTGAACATAAATCAGATATTTCTCGGCAGAATCGTTATCATCAAGCTGCATGCAAACCTTGGCAAGCTCTATGTAGGCATCCCAGTTTTCTTTGTCAACTTTAAGCAGTTCAGTATAAGTTGCTTTTGCATAATCATAATCACCGGACTGAGCATAAGCTTTTGCAAGATTTGCACGGATGGCATTATTTTTTGAATCAAGTTTTAGAGCATTCTGGTAGAACTTTATGGAATTGCCGTAATCCTGAATTATAAGATAAGCATTTCCAAGCTGATTATTTGCTTCAATGTTATTGTTATCCTTATTATAAACCTGAGTAAACAGATTGATTGCTGTGTCGGTATCAGGCGGTTCAAGAGCAAGATATTTGTTTCCAAGATTAAGCTTAGCCTTTCTATGCTCGGAGTTTCTTTCAAGTGCTTCACGGTAAAGCTTTATTGCATCTGTATCCTTGCCCATATTGTCAAGAATGAGTGCATAGTTATAAATGATGTCTGCCTTTGAATTGTCGCTCTTAAGTGCATTTTTGCTTTCGTAAGCTTCACGGGCATATTTTTCGGCATCGGCTGTTTTGTTATGGTCAAATAAAACTGTAGAAAGATTGTATTTTGCCATAACCATTTCTGCGGCATCCTTATCTTTATCAAGCATTGTAAGGGCTCGTTTATAACACTCTTCTGCCTTTGCATAATTTTTGTTCTGATAGTAAACACCTGCCAGTAAGTTTGCAGCCTGAACGTTTATGTTGTTTATCTTGAGTACTTCTTCGTAAGCTGTAATTGCACCTGGATAATCACCGCGTGCAGAAAGAATCTTTCCTTCTTCCAGGTAAGCCTTTTCGTGACGAGGGTCTATATCTATTGTCTTTCTGAAGGCATCAAGGGCTGCTGTGTCATTTTTAAGCTGCTTTTGTGTAAGGCCAAGGTTGTAGCGGCTTGGAGCAAAACGGTCATTCAACTTACATGATGTTGTAAAGGAACTTGAAGCTTCGCTGTATTTTTTCATTGTATACTGGATTTTTCCAAGGTTGTAATAATACAGATAGTTGTTCGGGTCGTAATTTACGGCAGCCTTCATTTCTTCAAGTGCTTTATTCAAATCCTTTTTTGCAAGTGCATCCTGGGCAAGAATATAATGTGCAGCAGGGTCCTTTGGATTATCCTTTACAGCCTTCTTTGCCATTTCAACTGCTTCTTTCATCAGTTTGTCTTTCTTTTCTTTGTCATTAGTTTTTTCTGCTGCATCGTATAAAGCCTGTGCAATTTCTGATTCTTTAGAAGCAATTACTACTTTTCCGGCATCTGGCGGCAGCATATTCAATACATTCTGGTAGTATTCAATTGCTTTATCAGGGTCACCGGTTGCTAGAGCTGTATTTCCCTTGCTTATTTCTTCGTTTACTGCATCAAGCTTTTTCTTAAGCTCTGCATTTCTCTTTATTGCAGCTTCTTCTTCAGCCTTACGTTTTTCTTCCTGAAGGCGCTTCTGTTCTGCTTTTGCAGCTTCTTCAGCTTTTCGTTCTTCTTCACGCTGACGTCTTTCTTCTTCAGCCTTTCTTTCTTCTTCCTTGCGCTGTGCTTCTGCCCTTTGCTGCTGTTCCTGCATTTTCAAAAGGTTTTCCATAGCAATCCGGTTATCTTCGGCTGCACGTCTGTTATCTTCTGCCTGTCTGTTTGTCTGCTCAAGAGCATCCTTTACGGCATTTGATATATCAGAAGTATCTACGTCGATTGTAAAATTGTTCTGCGGCTGATAACTTGAGTTAGCTTCGCTGTCACCCGCTGCCAGCTGTTCTGATTTTTTCATTTCAAGGATTTCGTTCCACAAAGACCAGATATCGTCATCGTCTCCATGTTTTTCAAGATAGGCATCAAGCTTGTTCAAGGCACGGTCATATTCCCCACGGTCGGCATAAGTTTTTGCAAGCTTTGAAAGATTTTTCTTTGCGTTTGCTTTTCCTGCTTTTATTCCACCCCTGATTCCAAATAACAATAAAAGGATGAGGATGATTGCACCGGCAATTGAGGCTATAAGTATTTTCTGTTTTTTTGTAAGCTTTTTGTTTTCCTGCTGATTATTTTCCATAAAAAACCTCCATGTTTTTAATCCAGCTCTGATTCATAATCAAAATCTAACAAATCTCCGGAACCGGCTGACATATTTGTGGAATCGGTATCCTGGAGTGAGTTTGCAACATCTTCCAGAAGCTTTCGGCGGCGTTCTGCTTCTGCGGCGTGGCGTTCTGCTTCAAGTCGTTCTTCTTCGGCCTTCTGGCGGGCTAATTCTTCCTGCATTCGGGCTTCTTCTTCTGCAATTCTGGCAGCTTCTTCTTCGGCAATCCGTTTTTCTTCTTCTATCCTTATTTTTTCCTTTCGTAACAGGGCAAGCAATTCTTCTATTTGTGGTCGCTGCGGGTCATAAGGTTCAAGAATTAAAAAACGTTCATAATCTTCAATGCATTTGTCATAATCAGCCAGCATAAGATATGCATTTGCACGGTTTAACAGCGCTTGAGTGTATTTCGGGTCTGCCGTTATGGTAAGCGTATAGCTCTTTGCAGCATTAGCATAATCATTCATAGCATAATATGCATTTCCCTGATTAAAGGCAATTATTTTTTTGTTTGTTCCCTGTGTTTCAAGGCCAAGTCTGAAGGCTTCTACTGATTTTTCGTACTGACCAAGCTGGTAGTAAGCAAGTCCAAGATAGTTATAAGCAATTTTAGATGCTGTTTTAAGCTCTATTTCCTGCCTTAAAAGCTCAGCTGCTAAAGCCGGATTATTCATTTTAAACGCTTTTTCGCCTTCTGATTCAGAAAAAGCATAAAAGCCGAACAGCATGCATAGTACTGACAGTAAAGCTGTTTTATTCATCTTCATAAGCAATCATAATCCTATAATATAATCTAACAATATTTTTACATGCCTAAATTCAATTTGACATACTTTTATAAATTCAATACTCTTAGTTTATATCGGTTTTTTGATTATTTTATTCATATATTTAACAATAAGTTTTATTGAAAAATTACACTTTTTCACTGGAGAAGATTTTGAACGCTTTTACAATTATCTGCATTTCATTTCTTAGCGTAGTGATTATTTCACTTGCAATTTTTATTATAAAAAGCCTTGTAATGCCTAAAAAAGCTAGTGCAATCCCAAAATTGATTAAACAGGGAAGAACGCAGAACGCCATAAAGCTTGCAAAACAGATTATTCTTAAAGAACCTAAAAACTATCTTGCACACTATTATCTGGGTAAATGCTATCTTAAAGACAATAAATCTGAGCTTGCCCTTCTTGAATACCAGCTTGTTAACGAATGTGCCGTATTTGGTGAAGTTATTAATGAAGTTGACTTTAAGAAAGAATACGGTCAGCTGCTTTTAAAACATCATAAATCTGCTGAAGCACTAAAAAATTATCTTCTGCTAACACAAATGGACCCGAAGAATGCCGAAAACTACTTTATTGTAGGTAGCATCTACAAGGATGCCGGTAAAACAGATACAGCCCTTGGATATTTTAAGAAAGCCGTTGCTCTTGATAAACGTCATGCAAAAGCACACGGTGAACTTGGACTTATTCTTTTTAAACTCAAACAGCTTAACGAAGCAAAAAACGAAATCAATCTTGCAATAAGACTTAATCCGGAAGCTTATTCCTCTTATTATTATCTTGGAAAAATTCAGAAGGAAGAAAAAGATTACCTTGCAGCTCTTAAAAACTTTGAAAAAGCTCAGCGCGACCCGGAGTTTAAGCTTAAATCAATTATTGAACACGGTTCCTGCTATATGATGTACAACAGACTGGACAATGCCGCAGTTGATTTTCAGCGTGCAATTGAGCTTGATAAAGCAGGCACACAACCAGAAACCTTATATGCCCGCTATTTCCTTGCAAGCTGTTACGAAAAAAACAGAAAGCTGGACCTTGCCATTGAACAGTGGACCTTCATCTACAATAAAAACAAAAACTTCCGCGATGTTTCTGCCAAGCTTTCCGAATACAAGGATTTAAACGCAAACGACTTTCTTAAAGATTATCTTACCTGTGGTAACGAAGAGTTTGCATTGATTTGTAAAAATGCTGCAGATAAAGCACTCAAGATGGAAATCCTTTCCTTCGAAACAAAAAAATGGGGCTGTGCAATGACTGCCGTAGAAAAACGCGAGGAAACCTGGATGGCGGTAAGAAAACAGGTTTCTTTAGTATGCTTTTACCGCGAACCGGAGCCACTTGAAGACAGAGTTATTCAGGGAATTGTTGAATCTTTAAAAAAGGCCAACTGCCAGAAAGCCCTGGTTCTTTCTTCTTCGGGCTTCTCTTTACAGGCAAAACGTTATGCAGAAAGCCGTTCGGTGGAGCTTATAGATAAAGCAAAGCTTGAAGCACTTCTTACAGCAGCCGGTGCAAAATAAAGCTTATAATGACAAAAGGTAGTGGCTCCGAATGAAAATCCTGTGCATTTCCGATTATGTTGATCCTCTCATTTACAATCAGGAAGTAAAAAATGCTTTTCCCGACATAGATTTAATTCTTTGTGCCGGCGACCTGCCCATGGATTATGTTGATTTTGTTGTGACGGTATTCAATAAGCCAACTTATTTTATATTCGGTAACCACAATCTTAAGGAGTTCCACCTTTATCATAAAAACGCAAGGCAGCTCCCCGGAGTTCAACCTTTCAACGCTTCCGATACATCACAATATCACGGCGGAAATTACCTTGGTTTTAAAACAGCAAGAGATTATTCCCTTTCCTTTACAGACCCAAAAACCGGAAAAAGAACTCCTCTCCTGCTCGCCGGCTGCTCTGGTTCAAATAATTACAACAACGGACAGAACCAGTACACCAACTTTCAGATGAAATTAAAGCTTCTTTCTCTTGTTCCAAAACTGATTAAAAACAAGTTAAAATACGGCAGATATCTTGATATTTTTCTAACCCATGCAACCCCGCGTCATATTCACGACCACGAAGATCCCTGTCACATTGGTTACGAGTGTTACAACTGGTTTATAGAAAAGTTCAAGCCAACCTTTATGGTCCACGGCCACATCCATCTTTATGATTTGCGCGAAGAGAGAGTTACAAAAGTTGATGAAACAACAATAGTTAATGCTTATGCGCACTGGGTATTGGAGTTTCCACCAAAAGACTAATTACACACAACTATATTCGAGGTAACAACATGAACTTTGCAGAAACACAATCTGAAGAAGATTTTTCAAGAGCAAGGAATAAAGCTCTTATTAATGAAATACAACATCTCCTTACACCGGAAGAAGCTTCCTTAATCTCTTTAAATGATGTAAAGCAGCTTTTAAAACCTAAAGCCGAAACTTACCAGGGCATGAAGGTTATTCCAATTGAAAAAATAGTTGGCAGCGAAGGTCGTTACAAGGATTTTGACAATCACTTTTTCCCAAAAAGCAACTTTCTAAAAAATCGCTGGGAACACGTTGACGAAGCTGCCATAAAAGACATAATTCTGCCACCAATCAAGGTTTACGAGATTTCCGGAGTATATTTTGTCCGCGACGGTAACCACAGAGTTTCGGTTGCAAAAGCCCGCGGTACAGAGTTTATAGACGCAGAAGTTGTTTCCCTCCAGAGTGAAATTAAACTTAAGGACCCTAACAACCTGGCTGATATAATACGACAGATTGTTAATTACGAAAAACGGGTTTTCTATGCAGAAACAGGCTTTGGAGATATAACAGATTACTGGTGCCTCGACTTTACAACACCAGGCCGCTACGACGTAATCTTGAATCATATTCTTACGCACAAATACTACATAAATCAGAAAAAAGAAGAAGAAGTGACTATGGAAGAAGCAATTCTTTCCTGGTTCAACACGGTTTATCTTCCACTTGTGACAACCGTAAGAAAAAAGCACATCCTCCACAATTTCCCAAAAAGAACACTTGCCGACATGTATGTCTGGATTGTGCGTTACTGGGATGAACTCAAGCAGAAGTTCGGTGATGAAGTGCCGATTGAAGCCGCAGTTGTTGATTTTGATAAAAAATACAAGATTCCTCTATATAAACGCTTTATAAACAACATAAAACGCATAATCCTCCGCCGCGAAATTGACAATTCTAACAATGAGTTAGCTTAGAAAAAGATTGACTGTTAAGATTTTCAATGTTAGAATTAATAGAAGCTACAATGAGGTTTTTTATCGGCAGATAAAATACCTGTTGTGCATCAAGAGGAGCTTAAATTGGATTCAATCGACACTTTCATTAACACACCTTTGCTTATATCCGCAGGAATCGGTGTTTTATTGTTCATATTTCTCATTGTTATAAAAATGCGAAATACAGCAAAATCTAGTTTCATTTTTTACGTAGTAACAGGCATTACTGTTGTAGGTGCTATTATCACTCTGTTCAATCAGCACTTCATCTACTTTGTTTTTGCCCTTATTCTTGCAGAATTAGTTCTTCTTCCTTACCTTATTATAAAAGCTTTTGATAATCCTCAAAAACGAGAGGAAAAGCAGAAAGCAAAAAGACTTGCAGAACAGAACCAGGCAATTGAAAACAGCGAAGCCGTTAAAGCCGTTATTTCTGAAATAGAAGCTAAAAACAAGCGTCTTCTTGAAGTAAACAAAGATTTAGTATCACAGGTTTCAACTTTCTTCTCACGCGACAACAGTATGGAAAGCTTCCTTGAATACTGTAACAAAATGATTTCAGAAAAGGTTGGTGCTTCAGGCTGTGTAATCCTCGTAGCTGATGATTATGATAACATGCTCGCAGTAAAATCACTTGTTGGTAAGTTCCCACCTCCATATAAATTACCGGACGACTTACCGCACAAGCCTCTCAGAGTAGAAACAAACCTTCGTTTTGCTCAGTTCCCTCTTAAAGATAACATTTTTGGTGACCTTTTCTCAGAAGGTGAACCTGTTCTCATAGCAGATTCAATCAAGGATCCACGAGTTTACCAGAACGGTCCAGAAGACTTCCTTAAATGCGGAAGCTACATTTTTGCTCCAATCAAGCAGCAGGAAACAACTGTCGGACTTATTGGTCTTGCACGTACACCAGACAAAGAAAAGTTCTCTAAAGAAGATTTTGATACAGCAGTAATCCTTACAGATGCAGTTTCTACAGCAATGAAACCTTTGTACAGCTTCCTTGCATATGCAGAACACGCAGAATTAAGTAAGGACGGTACAATCGCTTCTAAATATCAGAAAGATTTGCTTCCTGCAAAGCTCCCTGTTATTCCAAATGCAGGCATCGGTTGTTTCTCAAATGCGGTAGAAGGTGTTTGTGGCGACTATTATGATGTACTCGTTTCAAGAAAAGACAGAATCTCTTTTGTAATGACAGACGTTGCAGGAAAAGGTATGACTTCTCTTGTAGTTATGATTATGATTCGTGCAATTCTTCGTCTTACAGTAAACACAGAACAGTCTGCTGCTACAATTCTTTCCTGGGCAAACAGAGGCATCTGTCTTGAAACTTCAAAGATTGACCATTTTGCAAGCGTTGCTTTAATCAACTATAACAGCACAACAAACGAAGCGCAGGTTTCTACCTGTGGTAATAATCCTGTATTCCACTTTGTTGCTGCCGAAAAGAAGCTTGTTCAGATTTCAACCCCAAGTGAACCTATGGGAGTAGAGAAAAACACTGTTTATTCCGATATTAATATAAAGCTTAATTCAGGCGACATTCTTGTAACTTGTACAGATGGTTTGCTTGAATCACTTAATGAAAATGGTGTACAATATGCATCTGCAAATCTTTCTAAGGTTATTACAAAGAATTGTAATGCAAGTGCCAAG
>JAEETM010000111.1 GCA_016290335.1 Treponema sp.
CTTGAAAGACAAATCTTCTCACCGGACGTGTCACAGCGTCCGGTTTTTTATGTGTAAAAAAAAGTACATTGACTTGTATATAATTTACGCAGAACTGAAGGATAACAAAGAGAGGTGGGTCGAGATGGCGACAAAAAATAAACCGGCGCCGGAAAACTATGATTTCCCGGAATCATTCTTCGATGATGAATTTGATATGGGATGGGATGATCTAACCTATCTGCACAAAGCGGCGGAATGCGAAAGATGGGCAGAACGGGCAAGAAGTTGCGGCAGGGATGATCTGGCGATACTGTATGAAATCAAAGCGGAAGAATGGTTCTCTGCGTACAAAGAGTCAGAGGAATAGAAATTATTTAATTGCAGGCAGGAAGAAAAAACAAGCTTGACGAAAAAACAATAAAATAATTGCGAGAGGAAAAGATCATGTTTGCAACCGGAAACAAAAAAATGCTGAATATGCTGATTCTGGATATTCTGGAACAGTATTCAGACGAAGATCATCACCTGACACAACAGGAAATCATCCGGCACCTGCGGGCGCAGTACGGAATGGAATGTGACCGGCGCTCCGTGAAGAACAACATCGACGCGTTGAAAGAGCTGGGTTATGATATTGTGACGAACAACAAGGGCGCGTTCCTGGCGGAGCGGAAGTTCGATAACGCAGAACTTCGCCTGTTGATCGACAGCGTGTTGTTTTCCAAAGGCATCTCCCAGAAACGGGCCAGGGATCTGATTAACAAGCTGAAAGAATTTGGCGGGCGGCATTTTTCGGCGAAGGTGAAACATGTGTGCAATCTGCCAGAACTGCAGCACACCGACAACAGGCAGACCATGTACGCCCTTGATGCCCTGAACGATGCCATCGACAAAAAGAAGAAGGTCAGCTTTGTTTATAATACCTATGGAACAGATTTTCAGCTTCATCCCAAGAGGAAAGAAGTGTACATCGTGAACCCGTACCAGATCGTGGCTAACAACGGGCGTTATTACCTGATTGGCAACTACGACAAGTATGATAATGTTGCGCATTTCCGCATCGACCGCATGACAAGCGTGTGCATGCTGGACGAAAGACGCAAACCCGTATCCCAGGTGACGGATTTCAAAAACGGTTTCTCGCTTCCGAAACACATGGCGGAACACGTCTACATGTTTAGCGGAAAAAGCGTGAACGTGCGCATGGTAGCAAAGAAACACCTGATGGATGAGCTGGTGGACTGGTTTGGCAAAGACTTCAAAATCCGCAAAGAATTTGAAGATGAAATGCTGGTTGACGTGAAGTGCAACAAATCCGCCATAAAATTTTGGGCGTTGCAGTATGGACCGTATGTGGAAGTGCTGGAACCGGTGGAATTGAGGGAAGAGATTAAGGAAAGCGTAAAGGGAATGTGGGGGAAGTATAAAGACGGGGATTAATCAGATAGTTCTTAATGGGATTTTAAAAATGCTTTCCGAAGAATGGCCGCAAATATCTATATTATTGTATAATACTTATGAAATTTTTCTGTAACATTTATATAATTTAAAGGCGCATTTATTATTTGAGGTGAGAAAAGTAAATGGCAGATACAAAAAACGGTAAGGAACTGAAATTAGGCATTGCAAAGTTAGGAGAGTTACTTTTTAATCAGAAAATTGGCCAGACGCAAAGCAATCAATCATTAAATGGTATTGTACTGCAAATACCGGATTATCAGCGCCCATACAAATGGACTGTAAAAAATGCAAATCAATTGTTGGACGATATTGAAGAAGCGATGAATTCGAATAAAGAGATGTACCGGGTGGGTACACTGATTCTTTACGAAACAAAACCTTCTGCAGAATCAAATGGAAATGCCAGCGATAATACAGTCTATGAAATTGTAGACGGGCAGCAACGTATCATTACCTTTTCCTTGCTCTTAAAATGCTTGGGCGAGAAGCCGGCATTTTTAAACCAGAATCTTGCTAAGAATTATTACAACATTAACAACGTGCAGTTAAATTATTTGGCACTTGGCAGACGCATTGATCAATTGCATAAAAATGATAAGAGCAAACAAAACCTGCTGGATTATATCAAAAACCGGTGCGAGCTTATTATTGTAATTACTAAAAATCTGTCCGAAGCGTTCCAATTTTTTGATTCTCAAAATGCCAGGGGAAAAGCCCTGTACCCCCACGACTTACTGAAAGCATATCATCTTCGTGAAATGAGAGGTGTTGATACCAAAGAAACGGAGGATGTGGTTAGGACATGGGAAGATCTCAATCAAAAAGAACTATCCCGATTATTTGAAGAGTACTTGTATCGTTTGAAAGAATGGGTGAAAGGAAACCGTCCTGACGGATTAACAGAGAATAACATTGAAATCTTTAAAGGAGTTTCTGCTCGGGATAATTATCCTTATGCACAATATTATAAAGGTGCATTTGCCTATGCAGATGAACACAATCGTACTTATGTTCCCTTTGTTACCGGCGAAAGGAATTTGCGTCCTTTCCAAATTAATGCGCCTATTATTGCAGGAAAAGCTTTTTTTGAATACACAAGGCATTATTTTGAAATATTGAAAGACATACAAAACAACAATAAGTATGAAGGCTATTTTATTAACGACAACGAGATTGTTAAAACGCTGGAAACTGCAAAATATAAATATGGCACAGGCAACCAGATTACACGCCTGCTATTCGATACGGCTATCTTGTTATACGTGGACCGGTTTTGTCCGGACAGACCTTCAAAAACTGATTTGGACTATCTAGATCAGTTTGTGGTCTATGCTTTTGTATGGGCCTATTCTATGCGAGCACAATATAACAACGTGGGCTGGAGGGTAGCCCAGAATTTTGTAATGGAGTACAACAGCAAACTTAATAGCCTGAATATTTATAAAGTTATTTCTGACTCCGATTCTCCGGCGAATCTGTTAAGCAGGCTTGCAAACAAATTAAAACCGTTAAAGGAATCCGACATCGCAGACAATCAAAAAAGTGATAACAAGAATTATGATAAAACTAATATGGACGATAAAGATAATGATAATAAAGATAATGAAAATAAGGTTTATCTGCATTACCTACACTTCTTTATAAAGCATAGATTTTGGGAGGATACAACCAATGGATAAAAATAGTCTGCCCCTTAATGAAATAACCATACGAGAACTATTTTTTGATAACGAAAAACACATCTATGAGATTCCAGTTTACCAACGGAACTATGCTTGGGAAAAAGATGAGATTGCTGCGCTAATCCAGGATGTATACGATTCTTATCTCAAACATAAACAGCAGGAACAGGTGTATTATATTGGAACATTAGTTTCATACCATAAAGGCGACAATGTATTCGAAATTATAGACGGACAGCAGCGGCTTACAACTATCCGTCTTATTCTGGCTGCTCTTGAAGAGTTTAACATCCTTGATGTTCAGTATACTAGCCGGCTCACCTACCGTGCTCGCAAAAAAGCAGATGAAACGCTGAAATCAATCCATAACTTAAATTTTTTAGAAGAAAAAGAAAGCGGATTAGAAAATGGCTACCGCCATGTTAAGAGCGAACTGCAGCAAATGGGAAATGAGATAAAAGGATTTAAGGATTATTTTTTGGATAATGTCCATTTGATTCATTATCGTGTCCCTAAAGATATCGATCTGAACCATTATTTTGAAGTAATGAATTCCCGTGGGGAACAACTGGAACAACATGAAATTGTCAAAGCTAACTTAATGAATCAACTGAAGGAAAACAAATTCGAGGAAAAAGTATTTAATAAAATCTGGGAAGCTTGTAGTAAGATGAATGTTTATGTGCAAAAGGCTTTTGACACTACAACTGCTGAAAAGATTTTTGGTAATACTTTAAATGATTTTTTGTCTGCGGAAACAGATGACACAGATGGTAGAGACGGCTTTGCAGTTTTATGTAAAAAGTTTCCTAGTGATGAAGCGGGTAAAAGTAAAACTGTTTCAAACAATGATACAGACCATTTTTCAATCAACGACATAATTGAAAACAAAATCAAAGAAGAAGATAAAAAAGAACAGGATGAAGAAAGAAAAGGCTCTTTTCAACCAATTATTGATTTCCCTAACCTTTTGCTAATCGTATTAAAAATTATTCAGTTGGAAGAGAATGATTTTAAACCGGATGATTTTACTTTGGACGACAAAGAATTATTAAATGAGTTTGATAAAGGCAAGATGGACGCGGAAAAAGTTCGCAAATTTACCTATACTTTGTTGAAGGCAAGATTCTTTCTGGACAATTACATTGTGCATCGAACAAATGAAGAAGAAACATTAAAAAACAATCCATGGAAGCTGCAGAAGGTGGAAAAGCAAGAAAATGAATGGATACTTAAGAACTTATGCACCAAAAAGACAGACGAAGAAACACAAAAAGATGACAACGAAGCTGACGATAGAGCTTCAACACAGAATAAACTTATAAATCTTCTTTCTATGTTCGAAGTTTCTTTTACAGCAAGACAAAGAAAGAATTATTTGCTCTATTGCATCCTGTATTTGTTGAAATGCCCTCAAAAGGGACCTGATTTATATGTTAAGTATACTAATTTTTTAGAAAACCTTGCGAATTCATATTTTGTCAATATCTATATGGATGTCAGTAAGTTGAACGAAATTAATACGCCAAAGCCTGGTAGTTTTGATGAAGTTGTTCTTAAGGATAACAAGCTGTCAATACAAGATAATATGACCAAGCCGTACTGTGTGACTGCAGTCATGTTTAACAATATTTATGGAGATGGAGAAGAAAAATCAAAAGGAGTCCCCTTATTTGTGTTTAATTATCTTGATTATAAAATTTGGAAGCTGTATGATGATGAGGTACGTGGTAAACAGTTAGGCAAGAACGATGAAGAACGTGTTAAATTCTTCGCTAAACTAGGTTGCTCCGATTTTGATCTACTGCCATTCAAACAGTTTTACTTTTCCAGAACAAGGCGTAGTCTTGAACATTTTTTCCCACAGGCTAAGGTTCATAATAATGAACTAGCTAATAAGGAAGATAATAATACGCCCAGCAAAAATCAAATAAACTGCTTAGGAAATTATGCAATGATTGGCAGTGAGGCAAACAGTTCAGGCTCTAATTGGGATTCCATCACAAAAGTGACGCATTACATGGACAACAAAATTAAGCAGGTCAGTGTGGCTTCTCTTAAATTCAAGATAATGATGCAGATTTGCAAAGATAATAAAAAATGGGAGTTTAAGGAAATCCAAGAGCATCAGCGGAAAATGGTGGCGTTACTAACTGGCGACAGCGGGGAAAACATTGAATCGTAAATGCTTAAAAACACAAGAATAGATTAAGTAGCTTGATCATGATTAAGCCAGAAGCCAAAGAAAAAAATCAAATGCAAAAGTGAGGACAATAAAAATGAAAACTACTAAATAACTAAAAGACATTTTAGACCGTTACATGAGAAAAAACGGAGCTACATCTGTTATAATACCGCCATCTGACAATTATGATAATGACAAAGCTGATGTAATCGCCAAGTCCTCAAAGTTAAATATTCTTTTCTATGTTCATATCAGGTTGCGTGAAGATTATACAGATGCATGGGCGCTCAGGCAAATTTTAAACTATGATGAACGGCCTAAGGCATGTTTTGACACTAAATCAAGGATAACCAATATACCCTAGGTAATTATTACAGCAGATGATTTTCACAAAGAAGAAATCAAGAAGGAAGCCCTAAAAAGGCATATAAGACTGATTAATGGCAAAAAGTTTGCAACTATGCTGGCGGAAGCCGGCATGGAGGATACTTATTGACTAATGAATTGTAAAGAAAGATAGGATTCTGGGTACCCGCGTGATTGAAACTTTCTAAAACGTTAATACATTAAAAAGATTTCATAGGCACCTGCCAATAACACACAGCTGGCAGGTGTTTTTATGTGTAAAAAAATGTACATCGACTTCTGTAAAATGTTCACAGATACAGCGCTTCGGCATTAACGCTGTCAAAAGAATAAACATTCTTTGGAAGGAGTCGAAGGACATGAGTAAGTTTGACAAGGTGATTGGGTATGAAGACATTAAAGCAGAACTGATCCGCATTTGTGACGTGGTGAAAAATCCTGAAAAGTATGCCAGGCTGGGTGTACAAACGCCAAGAGGTATTATGCTGTGGGGCAAACCGGGATTGGGAAAGACTCTGATGGCAAAATGCTTTATTGAAGAAAGCGGATGTAAAACATTCATCATCAGAAAAGAAAAACCTGACGGGGAGATGGTAAATGCAATCCGGGATGTATTTAATAAAGCAAAGGCGGAAGGCAGAACGATTGTATTTCTGGATGATCTGGATAAATTTGCCAATGAGGACAACCAGCATCCGGATGCGGAAGAATATGTAACTGTCCAGGCATGTATTGATTCCTGTAAAGAATCGGAAGTTTTTGTACTTGCGACTGCGAATGACAAATGGTGCCTGCCGGGCTCGTTGCTTCGTTCCGGCAGATTCGACAAGGTAATTGAGATGGAGTGCCCTAACGGTGAAGATGCTGTAAAGGTGGTTAATCATTATCTCTCTCAAAAAAAGAGTATGGGCGAGGTAGACGCGGTTGTAATTGCGAGAATTTTGGAAGGGCATTCCTGCGCTGACCTGGAGATGGTGGTAAATGAAGCTGGTATTTTTGCGGGCTTTGAAGGCAGGGATGTAATTTCACAGCAAGATATTCTGCGCGCCGCTATGCGCTTACTGTTTGAAGGACCGGAGCATATTGCCGATACAGACTTCGAGTATTCGAAAAACATCGCGATACATGAAGCAGGCCATGTTGTTATTGCAGAAGTTTTTTATCCGGGAAGTGTTAACCTTGTCTCTATTTGCAAATATGAAAGTTCGCATGGCGGTTATGTCAGTTACCAAAAGATTAATGAATATGCGAAAACAAGCGACGTGTTGGAAAAAGTAGTAATGCGCAGCCTGGGCGGGAAAGCTGCAATCGAGGTTGTATGCGGTCAGGTTTGTGTTGGCTGTACTGATGATGTGGGAGATGCTTTTCGTCTTGTATCTAAACTTGTAGATGATTTTTGTGCTTATGGTTTTGAAACATTTACATACGGACAATCATCGGAATGGCTTCTTGCTAATAATAATCAACTTGTCGCAAAAGAAGTGAACCGGTACTATCAGCAGGCAAAAAGGGTTTTAATTGAAAATCGGGAGTTCCTGGATAAGCTAGCTGGCGCACTGATGGAAAAGAAGACATTGTTGCAAAAAGATATTAAGGAAATAAGGATGACTTTGTGAAATGGCTAATGAATTATTTGATATGGCCAATGTATCTAAGAAAGATACTAAATTGCCATACGATATATGGATTGACTCCGAAGGTAAGAATAGAAATACTAAGCAAAATTATCCCCAGTTAAAAGTTGATTACAATGGTGATAGAATTCCAGTGTCTATTAGTGAAGATCCTGAAATTTTAGTGAAAAAGAAGATCCCTGAATTTCCAAAAATTAAAACCTGGATTAAGAAGTATTCTATAGTGCTTCTTAAGCATTGGAATAAAGAAATCACTGATAAAGAAGCACTTAATCAGTTAGGAGAATAGTTAATACTTAAAAATTTGTGACGGGTGACGGGTGCTGCCTTTTATGTGTAAAATATTGCGCATCGGTTTCTGTATAATTTTGGCAGTACAGAAACATAGGTACTATAAGGGAGGAAGATAAAGATGGCTGATAATAACTTTAATTTCGATTCATTGTCTGCTGATCAAAATCTTGAAGAAACAGCAAAGCAAGTGCGTATATCTTCGAATCCGATATTAATGGAAGATCTTATTGAAAAGGCACGAGCGTTTGAAAACCAATGCGCAGATTACACGGTGAGCTGCGCAAATCCCAGAACTGTTCATCTTAATGGTGATGGAAAGCTTACATTTATCGACGATTATGGGGATGACCACACTTTTACAATTTCCCATTTGGCAATGGGGCAGCTTGGCCAAAGAATCGGTGTACCGGGCAATTACATAGAAAAATGTATAAAAAATGGTAGAATAGACCTCGCACAGAAAAATATTAACAGTTGGATCAGAGACTACAACAGAAGCCTGCTCATCCGTGTATATAACGGGAAGATAAGAGGTGTGCTGACAGATAAGTACAGCGTATGTGACAGCCCGGAAATTTTAGAAATCGTTAACGAAGTGGTTGACCAGTCAGCCTATGAAATTAAAGGATTTACCTTTGAAGCCGAACAGTTTCATCTTCGTCTTGTTTCACGTAACAAACTTAATGTTGACGGAGAAGATTTAAGCGCAGGTTTTTTCATTAACAGCAGTGATGTGGGACTCAATGCCCTTACAGTGGAATATGGTATCTTTAAGAAAGTATGCACAAACGGGTTGTATCTTCCCAAATTAAGCGGAGTGTTATTTCAGCAGAGACACCGGGGCATCACGCCGTTAATGTTTTATGATAAACTGGCAACCTCTTTGCTGAAGATGAAACAATTGTCGCAATATGCCGTTGACATGATCGATAGCGCAAGAGTCAGGAAATGCCTGGACAGCGATATAAACTGGACATCTGATACAGATATAGAGAAGTTAGCTAACCGGATTCAGCAGAGGACCCAGCTTTCTTGCGAAGGTGCCATTCAGGTGATCATTTATATGCGCCAGAAGTACGGAACCTCGCATTGGGGGCTGGTCAACAGCATTACTGATGTAGCGCAGCAGTATTCGCTTGAGCGCAGATTGGAACTGGAGCATATTGCGGGGAACTTACTTGGCTTATAAAAAAATATGAGAGTAAGAAAAACTGCAGGGGGTGAGGCTTTACTGTTGTGTTTATATAAAAATGCATTTTAAATCGAGTGAGGGAGTGATAAAACATGAAAAGCAATTTGAAAAAGATGTTTGCAGTTACCATGGCATTAAGCGTTTTAAGTTTTGGTTTTACTGCCCGTAGCGTTGATTCTACTGACATACAGAGCAAAGAAAATGTAAGACTGGCAACTGCATTGACAGGTTGTGTAATTGTCGAAGAAGACGAAATGGGAATAATTTACAGAAAAAAATGTGAAAGATGCGGTCACGTT
>JAEETM010000112.1 GCA_016290335.1 Treponema sp.
CATAATTTCCACCAAGAGCAAGATTTAAGAGAATGTAAAAAGGCTTGTCGTAAGGGGCAGGGTAGGCATAAGGCTTTGATTGTCCAGCTCCAAGAGACCACCACTGGGAAGTTTCGTAATAAACCTTATCGTCTACAAGCCAGCGTAAAAGACCAGGCTCCCATTCTAAAGAATAAAGGTGATAATCGGCAATTGTGCTTCCATCAGAAAACTTATACATACCGCCGCTGTATTTATTGCCCGGCCAGGCTTGTCCAAAATGAACTGTACCGTAAACTCTGTTTGGAAGACGGCCTTTTGCTTCCAGAATATCAATTTCGCCCGAAGAAGCCCAGGTGCCGTAATCGTTTGTGGCTGGCAGTAACCAGAAGGCCGGCCAGATTCCGTTGCCTGTTGGCATTTTGATTCGGGCTTCTATGCGACCATAAGTTTTTGTAAAGAGTCCTGTGCCATCATCTTTAAAGGTGCGGAGACGGGCAGAAGTGTAGGCACAGCCACCGTAGTTTTCTTTGCGGGCTTCCAGAACAAGGTTGCCGTTTTCTATGTATGCATTTTCTTTGCGGTAATATTGCAGCTCGTTGTTGCCCCAGCCTTCAAGTCCGTACTGGCTGCCGGTCCCAAGCTGGAAGTCCCATTTATTAGTGTCTATCTGCTTGCCGGAAAACTCGTCGCTCCAGACAAGGTGCCAGCCCTGAGGTGAAGCAGAAGCAGATTTGTTTTTTCCTGTAGCATTTTTATTGCAGCTTGCCAGAAGGCTTGTTGTCAACAGGGTGACTGATATAGTGGCAAAAAGTTCTGTTTTTATTTCTTTTGAAAATCCATTGAATCTCATAAATGGCTTAAATTGCATAAGTTTCATAAATCTTATTATTCCTCCAGAATCCAGGTTTGAATTGAACGGGCTGGTATTTTTAGATAAAGTGGCTCATTGCTTGCGACTGGCTTGCCTTCAACCTTTAGCTCAAAGACAAGCTCCGCTTCGGTGCGGTTAGTTATAATTAACACGATTGTACCATCCGGGTTGCGGAAGGCAAGAGTTTCTGCTTCGTTGGTGAGATGTCCGCTAACGGTGGCTGGAGTCATGTAAGAGAAGAAGTCGGATGAAAGGCGAACAGCTCCAGGTTGAATAAAGCGGCTGAAGTGGCCTATGTAGTAATAAGAGCTTTGAAAATAAAGCTTGACATTTTTTTCATCAGCAAGAATTGGAGCATCGCAGTAGTTGCCAACATGGTTAGGGCCACCCTGCATATCAAGAACTATATTCCAGTCTATCCATTTTGTGGTGCCGCTTTTAAGGTCATTGATGATGTTGTGGGCATAGCGTTCTCCGGTGAACCAGGCTCCATTGCGAGGACCACCTTCAATGCAGCCTTCGGTGAACATCAAATCTATATGAGGATATTTTTCGCTGATAGCCTTGATATTGTCATACTGGTCGCCGGAATACCAGTGGAAGGCAAGACCTGCAATATATTTTTCTGACCCTGGAACTGCAAGAGATTCTTCAAGACGCTGGAGGGCAAGGTCTCGGTTGTGGTCCCAGATGTATATCTTTATACGACCAAGCCCTGCTTTTTCTAAAGCTGGACCAAGATAGTGGCAGGCAAATATAGCTTCTTCAGTGGCTGAATATTCGCAGGAATCCCAGGTCTGTACGGCGGCTGGTTCATTTTGAATTGTAAGAAAAGAGATTTTTATGCCGCGTTCTGAAAGCTTTTGAATAAATGTTACAAAGTACTTAGCCCACAGCTCCTTGTATTGAGGAAGAAGATGACCGCCATGATTCATATCATTATTATCTTTCATCCAGGCTGGAGGCGACCAGGGACTTACTAAAAACTGAACATCGCTTGCAGCTGCTCTTGCTGTTTTTTGAACTTCTTCTGCCAGCGGTGTAATATATTTATCTGTGCGTTCCATTGAAAAGGAATTGAGTGATTCATCCTTCTCTGGAAGACAAGCCCAGTTATCAAGAGAAAAATCACAGGAGTTCATGTGGATTCTTGCAAAATGGTAGCCGTTTCCTGTTTGGGGATTGTAGTAAGCTTCTATTGCCTGCTGACGTATTGGGGCGGGTAGCTGGGAAAGTACATAGCCCGAAGATTCTGTAAGTGCACCACCAAAGCCTTGGAAGGTTTGGTGAACTTCATCAGTTTTGAGGGTAAGACTTGTTGCCACCCAGCCTTTTCCATTAAAAATGCGTTCAGACACTGGAACTTCAGAAATGCGCTCTGAAGTGTCTTTTGCTGTTTCGTAAAGTTTTTCAATTTTCATAGCTTGAGTATAACTCTGTATACCCAGCTATGAAAGTTTGATAATTTTCTTAAAAGTGTAATAATTTCGGTTTTCAGCCGGAATTAAAAAATTAAAGTAAAACCTCCACTTCAATTTCACGGATTTTTCCATTTCTTGCAAATAAGTCTGCACTTTCCTCTGTGCTGAGGATGGCAGCTTCTTCTGCAGAATAATCACGTGTTTTTCCATTTACGGTTAGCCTTAACTTACTGGCAGCTTTAGCAAGCTTGTAGGTAACGCGGGCTCCACACCAGGTAAAATGCAAAGTTCCATCAGCAAAGAATTCAGATTTCCGTAAAATCCTTGGTTTAAAGCTTGCACAGCCATCAATAATATCCAAACCAAGTTCACCCCAGCGGGTAAGAACTTCTTCCTTAACTTGACCTGTCATACCAGGCTGTTTTGCACCCTGACCCTTTGGTGTGTGTGAATAAGGATCGGCAGGGAAGGCACCGTAAAGCTCTGCTTCTTTGTTGAAGCCAATTCCTGAGCGAATATCATAATAGGCTTGAGTCAGGGCTTCTATGGTTGACTTGTCTGCACCTGCCTTAATGGCTGCAAAGGTGTTTTCCTGGGCGGCAAGTAAAAGCTTTGAAACCATGTGCCAGTAAATGCTTCCAAGTCCTTCGTAGGCATAGAAGGTTCCACTGCGGCCGGTAAAGCTCTGATGATTAAAGGTCTTTTCGTAAAGAGCTTCAAGGGCTGTAAGCTCACTGGAATCTGGTCTTTTGTTTTCAGGAAGGGTGGAAGAGAAATCCTTAAGGAAGCGGATGTTTCTGAACTCGCCGTTGAAGTGATAGTTTCCGTCGCAGTCTGGATACAAAATTGAGTTGCCGGTTTTGGCGAGCAGGGCTTTTAAGTCTTTCAAATCATCAGCCTTTACACAGTTTTTATTTTCAAAGGCAGGCAGCTCCTTGTTAGGATAAAGCATATAGGAGTTTTGGCGAGGCTCGTACATGCGGCTTTGGCGCAAGGCCTTAAGCAGTTCGAGTGCTTCTTCCGGGGTAAGAACTCCACTTGAAAGAATTGCAACCTGACCTTCAAGCATTTCCTGCAGGTATTCAATTTCGATTTTTCCGCCGGCATTTGAATCATCGCTGATAATTTTCATTGTGTTGTAAGCATGATAAAGTCCGTCTTTGCGGTGATTGAGTTTGATTGTTGTTTTTATATGTTCAAGAATTGCTTCCAGAATGGAAATGATTTCTGCTCTGGATAGATTTTTCTCTTCCTTTCCGTAGCCTTCTGCATAGAGTGCTCGTCTTTCTTCTTCAAAAATAAGGCCTTCAGAATCTGTAAAGCTTTTTCGGAGTTTTGAATCTGTTGCAGCTTTTTCTGAATCAGTTTTTGAATAAAGCTTTCCAAGATTACTGAAGCAGTCTGCAACTAGGGCTGGCAGTGTAAAGCTTTGGGCTGGGCTTGCTTCAAACAGCTTCTTTAGAAAATCTGTGAAGCGGTGAAGATAGCAGAGTGTTACCATGGAAAGTCCGTAGCCTGCAAGAGCATTGTTTGCATCGTTCCATTCAGGACGCTGAGTGTTAAGCCAGATTCCGCCACCCGGTACAAAGTTTGCCATTTTAGCAATTACAATCTGCAGCAGTTTGGTAGCCAGGCTAACAAGGGCAACATCTCCCTGTCCGGCCTTTCCACTTTCGGTTACAAGCTTGGCATCAGAGCCTTTTTCGGCTGCAAGCTTTTTTAGAGTGTCGCTAAGCTCGCGGTCAAAGAAAATTGTGTTGCGTGGGTCTGCCGCAATTTCTGCGTAGGATTTTATGCGGTATGGAACATTTGAGCTTGCGTAAAGCTTTTCTCCCAATTCGGACACAAGCTGATTTTTATTTAATTTAGCATAAATCTCCAGAAGCTTTTGCAGATAAATTACCTGATGGTCGCCCCAGTAACCGATTTGTGCCCAAGGATTATCAGGCTCCGGGATTTCCCAGTCTATACCTTGACGTGAAATACGATATGGATTAAAGCCTTCTATGGTCATGGCATTGAGGAACTTGGCTGTCATGTTTTTGATGTACTGTGGATAAGACCAGGCCAGGGCTTCCCAGTTCTGGAAGATGTCGCGCCAGTTTCCTTCGTAGTTTAAAATTGGATTTCCTTCCTTGTCCCGCAGATGAATGTTAAAGCGGTTCCAAGGACGGCTTGGGTCTCCGTGGCGGCGGCTGAAGGTAAGAGGCATGTATTCGTAAAAGAGGCGGCTAAGCTGAGAATTCATTTCTTTTTGGACAGCTTTTTCAAGGCCGTTGTACTTTACAAAGCCCTCTTTATCTGCATCCTTTTCTGCTGTTCCTGTAATTTTTTTTGCAAGCTCCAGCAGACCTTTATTGCGCTGGTCTACAAAGCTTACAAAATCTGCCAGATTGATTTTTCCACCATTTGCAAAAAATCCACCGCGCATAATATTGAACATTACATTTTCCGAATGATGAACACAGGTCATGGTTTCTGCACTTTTCTGGCAACCGTCTGCTTCTGCAATGTAGGTTTCCATGAGTTTTTTGCCTTCTTCAATGTCTGCTTTTAGGGCTGCGGTGAGGGCTGTACGGTCAGCAAGTTCTTTTTTCAAAGCAGTGATTTTGCCGGCATCAAGACGGGTGTCAAAAACCTGGTACCAGCTGGCGGTAGAAGATTGTCCGGTCGAGCCTGACAATGACGATGAGTTTGCACCGGACAATGACAAGCTGCGACATATATATGCAGAAGGTCTTTTTCCTTTAACAATACTCACATTTTCTACACAGCCCTTTTCTGCAAACTGTTCAGCTGCATCGGGAGCAAGTAAAATTGAATCATCAGTAGAAAACCAGCAGGTATTTGCAAAAAGCCCTTCGCTTGGTTCGGCCTTATCTGTAACGATAGAAGAAACAGCAAAAATTGCTAAGTTTGATTCGGAATCTAAATCTGTTTTTTTGTAGGCATCCAAAAGCACACTGTTGTTATTTTGGAAATCTGCGGTAACACAAGCAGGAAGAATATTTCGGCAGCCATCAAGCACCTTGAGCGTAACTTCTTTATCAGAAAGATTTGTAATTACAGCCTTGCGTACTAATCCGTATTTTGCAGAAGAAGTCCAGCCATAACGGAAGGCAAGCTGCAAATCCTTATTTATTTCTTCAAACCAGACTTCTGTTCCGGCGGTATTTTTGTAAATGTTGCGGCTAATGTTTTTTTCTACCTGACGGCGGATTGCAGGACTTGCGCTCAAAGAGGCAAAAGGTTCCCAAAGAATTGAGCCATCTGTTTCAGCGGCGGCTTCTACGCGGATTGCAGTGTAGGCGCCGGTGTAGCTTTTAGCATCGCTAACCTTATCTGCCGTGTAATAAGGAAAAACTGAATGGTCACAGTCAATTCTTCCGGCAGTAATTCCACCCTGGGACCAGCAGAAGTTCCATATATCAGAAGAGCTGGTGATTGTCATAAAGAAATCATCCATGCAGTCGTAATTTTCAATTTTGTAAAACTGTTCACCATCCAGAGTGGTGAAGTAACCTTTTGCTTTTTTCATATTTACCTCAATTTTCAAAAGTTTGCTTTAGTATTTCTATTCTCAAGCTACCCGAAGAAAGGGCAGAAATCAAGTAAAAGTTTGGAAATTTCGGCAAAAAACCGAAAAGTTTACACCTTTCTGAAAATTTACAAACTTTTCAGAGTAAAAAAGTGCGACTATACTCCAAACTGTTAGTGAGGTACAGTGATGAAAAAGAAAAAAGACGAACAGCAGCTTCTTCCAAAAAAATCCTTTTGGGCACGACTGCGCGAAGAAAAATATTTGCAGATAATGGCACTCTTGGGAATTGCCTGGATGATAGTGTTCAACTACATCCCAATGTATGGAATCCTGATTGCCTTTAAGAAAAACTTTTTTATTACCACACCTTTGTTCAGCAAAAAATTTTTTACAACTCCTTGGGCAACACATCACGGATTTCAACACTTTCTGGAATTCTTTAAGGATGATGAATTCTTTAATGTAATGGGAAACACTTTGGGAATTAGTATTCTAAAGCTTGTTTTTAATTTTACACTCCCAATAGCTTTTGCTCTTCTTTTGAATGAGGTTAAAAGTCTTAAGTTCAAGAAAGCCATCCAGACAATTACTTACATGCCGCACTTTCTTTCCTGGGTAGTACTTGGCGGTATTCTTACAACCTGGCTTGGCGAAGGCGGACTTATAAATGAACTTTTAGTAAAAATGGGGATTTTGGATAAGGGCATTCCTTTCCTTGCTTACCCTAAATATTTCTGGGGAATCACCGTTGTTTCCGATTTGTGGAAGGAGTTGGGTTGGTCGGCAATTATTTATCTGGCAGCAATTTCTGGAATTGATCAGGAAATGTACGAAGCAGCCAAGGTTGATGGTGCAAGCCGCTGGAAGCAGATTTGGACAATCACTCTTCCTTCAATAGCACCTACAATTACCATTATGTTCATTCTTGCTGTTGGCGGACTTTTGAATACAAACTTTGACCAGATTCTGGTATTGAACAATCCGCTCAATGCACCGCGAAGTAATGTAATTGATATCTTCGTATATCAGACTGCTATGCGTGCTATGAGATATTCTTATGCTTCGGCAATTGGTTTGTTTAAGTCGGTGATTGCATTCATCCTGCTCTTTATTGCAAATCAGGTAACTAAGAAGTTGAACGATACATCATTGTTCTAGGAGGAAAAAATGGCACATTCAAAATTAAACAAATATACAGTCGGTGATTACATAATCGGAATAGTAATGGTGTTAATCTGTTTCTTAGCCCTTTATCCGGTTTGGTACACAATAATCATTTCTTTTAATGATTCAAACGATGCTTTACGCGGTGGCATTTACTGGCTGCCAAGAAAGTTTAGTCTGGAAAGCTATAAAACAGTATTTCAGGACAAAACTATTATCCGTGCTTTTGGCGTAACAATTTTAAGAACAGTTATTGGTACAGTAAGCAGCGTTTTCTTTACAGCTATGGTTGGTTACGCTTTTTCAAAAAAGCACATTATGGGAAATAAGGTCTACACAATCATCGGAACAATCACAATGTTCTTTGGCGGCGGACTTATTCCTTACTTTATCACGCTGAAAAACCTTGGCCTTTACGACAGCTTTTGGGTTTACATAATTCCAAGCTTGTTCAGCTTTTACAACATGATAATCTTCATGTCTTTCTTCCGGGAGCTTCCTGCCGGACTCGAAGAATCTGCAAAGCTCGACGGTGCAAATGACATGCTGATTTTTATAAAAATCATAATCCCTTTATCCATGCCGGTAATTGCAACAATTGCTTTGTTCAATGGAGTCTATCACTGGAACGACTATTTTGCTGGAGTAATGTACATCAACAAAGCAGCACTGCAACCGATTCAAACCTACCTGTATCGTGTTGTAGCAAGTGCTTCTGCTTCCAAGGCAGTTGTTTCAATGCCGGCTGGAGTTTCTGCACAACAGGTAAGCTCACAGTCAGTAAGACTTGCAACAATGGTTGTAACAACCTTCCCGATTATGTGTGTTTATCCTTTCCTGCAGAAATACTTTGTAAAGGGAGTGTTGATTGGCTCGATTAAGGGTTAGCGAGCAAAATAATTTGATAATATTTATAGGAGGAAATAAATATGAAAAAAATTAAGGTAGTAGCATTAGGTTTTGCTATGGTTGCTGCAATGTCTTTAGTAGGCTGCAGCAAGAAACAAACAACTCAAAAAGTAGAAACAAAGGCAGCAGAAGATGTTCCTGGCTGGAAAGCAAATGCAGACAAGCCGATAAAACTTGACTGGTACATTAACTTCAGCTGGTTTGCCCGCCATTGGGGAGACTCAAAGGTTTCTAAGTACATTACACAGAAAACAGGTGTAGATGTAAACTTCATCGTTCCTGCCGGAAACGAAGCAGAAAAATTGAACGCAATGATTGCTGGTGACGCACTTCCAGACCTCATTACTTTAGGCTGGTGGGAAGGTCAGATTCCTATGATGATTGATGCAGACCTTTTGTACTCTCTTGATGAACTTGCAGATAAGTATGATCCATACTTCTGGAAAGTTACAGACCCTGTAAAGGTTGGCTGGTACCGCCAGTCTAACGGACATATCTACGGATATCCAAACGCATCTTATACTTCTACAGACTATGAAAAGTATAAGGGTAAGCTTACTTCAAACGAAACTTTCCTTGTTCGCAAAGATATGTACGAAGCTCTTGGAAAGCCAGATATGACAACTCCAGAGGGATTCTTGAATGCACTTCGCGCAGCAAAGGCTAAGTTCCCAACAGTAAACGGACAGTCACTTATTCCATTCGGTACAAACGAGTTTGGTGATACAGGTTGTCAGCAGCTCCAGGGTTACCTTGCACACTTCCTTGCAATTGCTCCAGAAAAAGATGGTAAGTTTGTAAATGCAGACCTGGGTCTTACAGACAATCCAGATTATATTCGCTGGATGAAAATGTTCCGCCAGGCTCACGAAGAAGGCCTTTTCGCTACAGATGTATTCGTAGACAAGAGAAGCCAGATTGAAGAGAAAGCTGCACAGGGCCGCTACTTCTGTATGCTTTATCAGAACTGGGATATGCAGGCTCCACAGAATGCCCTTTATGCCCGCGATCCAAACTCTATCTACATTGCTGTAGACGGACCAAAGAACTCTAAGGGTGATGATCCTGTACTTGCTGGTGGTGGTATTGCAGGTTGGACAGTAACTTTGATTTCTAAGAACTGTAAAGACCCGGCTCGTGCTATTCAGTTCCTTTCTTACCTGATTTCTGAAGAAGGTCAGAT
>JAEETM010000113.1 GCA_016290335.1 Treponema sp.
ACAAAAGATATGATTGAAAAAGCCATGGCCTGCAAAACCGCGGAAGAGCTGGTTGCGTTAGCCAAATCAGAAGGAATTGAAATTACGAAAGCCGAAGCGGAAGCCTACCTTGCCGAGTTATCGGAATGTGAAATCAAAGACGGACAGCTCAGACGTATTGCGGGCGGTGTTCTTCCGAAGAATCAATCCTGCGTAAATGACGGTTATTTTTGACCGGTCACCCGCCTGGCAGGAAAAGGCAGATCCCGATTCAGCATAGTAAATAATTCAGCAGCCGTGGAATTTATTTTCTGCGGCTGTTTTGTTATAATGATGGCAGGGATACAAATCGTGATTTGGAGACAAGTGATGAAAATGGATAAGGAGGTACGTATGCCTGTTTTCGACTTTAACTCAGACATAGAACCTTCCGGAAAGAAGGGGAGTTTTACTTATCCGGTAAGCGTTCCGGTAGATGGTCTGCCGTTTGTAAAACTTCATGTTACCGGTCAGGTTGCGTATGAGATAACGGATCAAATGAGGAATAACGCGTTTGGCGCAAGAATTCCCCAGACGTTGTATCTGGCGCTGAAAGAAGTATTCCAAAAAGGTGTGCCCGGTGCAGATCCCCGGGAGATTCCGGCGCATGAAGCAGACCTTTTTAACATGCTGCGGCAAGGCACTCTTTCCCCTATGATTGAGAGTCTGGGTATCCGGCCTGTCGCTGTAAAAATTAACAGCGTCAGCACGGAGTCCGTGATGGGGTCGTTCATGGAGGCCCAGCAAAAGGCCCAGGCTCAGCAGGCCGGTACAGGACCATGGTCCTGCCCGAACTGCGGAGCACAGAACAAAGGCCGCTTCTGTGAGTACTGCGGAAGTCCAAAACCGTAAAATTCATATTTTCTTTAACAGCCGTGGATTTTTCTGCGGCTGTTTTGTTATTATAATCCATTTTCACTTTTGCACCTCGTAAAGAGAAATAATCAAGTTGAATTTTTACAGAGTTATTAGCATATAAGCATATAAGCATATAAAGCATATAAAGCATATATATTATATATATATATATATTTATATTATATAAGCTATATGCTTTTCTGATGCGTTACATATCGTTTCGCGGTTGCCTTCCGAACCAGTATCCATGCGGGTTCCCGTGGTGCGTTACAGTATGCGTTACAGGTACCGTTACATTTTGCGTTACAGGTAACGTTACACCCAGCGTTGCATTTTCGTTGCCGTTTTTATTGAAGTCGTTTCCCGACTTAAAAATCATAGCATAAAAAGCGCGGAAAGGGAACACACTGCGCGGTTGTATTAAAGGTGTATAAAAGTTGTAAAAGCATCGTGCCTGGCCGATGCTGATTAATAAACCGGGTTTCTCCCTTCATATTTCCTTTTGCAGATGTCAGGTAGAAATTAAAGAACCAGCAGCCATGCCGGTTTTCGCTTCGATTTCTACGTTTCTACCTTTTTTCGGAAAGACAGCGGAAACATAGAAATAATTTAAACACGCACATACGCATATGCTCTGCATTTATTATTTATTCTCTTCAGGTAAAAAGGTAGAAATGTAGAAATAATGAATACAACCCGCATGGTTATCGTATTTCTGACTTCTACCTTTCTTCTACCTTTTCTACATTTTGCCAAATTACTGGCTACAGGCAATTTGCCATTGCGAGATGGAGGTAAAATATTTCAGGGAAATGGTCCGTGAAGAAAAAGAAAACAAAAGCATTCATATGGATGCGTAATGATACAGAAAACAAAAAAGCCGCGATGCCCGTTTTATGCTGACAGGTTGGCGCGGCTTTTTTTTGCGAAAATGACGGGTCCGCCAAGGTGCAAGTACGGACTTTTGGACACTGAAATGGGGTAAAATTTAGATGGGAAACTATTTAAATGCAAAAGTAACACTGTGTCCTGAATAACCATTATGTATATGATGAAAAACGACCTTAGTAATAATGTCACTTTGTTTATAAGCTGAACATTTTTTTTGACATTATCAATAATTAATTTTATAATATAATAAAATTAATTGATACGGAGGCGAACATATGCAGATTTCAGAGCAGATTCGCGTTCTTTGTGTGCGTTGCAATGTCAGCGAAGCTGAATTGGCGCGTAGGTTAGGTAAATCTCCACAAAATTTTAATTCAAAAATGAAGAGGGGAACTTTTACAATAACTGATTTAGAAAAAGTCGCCGCTGCATTAGGTGTGACTTTTAAGCGTAATTTTGTTTTAGGAAATGGAGAGGAAATATAAATGGAAGGTATAAAAACAGTTTTTAGGTTAGGTGAATTGTTTTGTGGCCCCGGGGGTTTAGCCTACGGTGCCTTACATGCACGAATTCAGAACCCTAATTATAGAATTGTGCATCAATGGGCCAACGATTATGACGCGGATACATGTAAAACGTATATCCGTAATATTTGCAGTGATAATCCTGAAAGTGTGATTTGTGAGGACGTTCACAAATTAGATATTGATTCGTTAGGCGACATTGATGCATTAGCATTTGGTTTTCCTTGTAATGATTTTTCTGTAGTGGGAGAGCAAAAAGGCTTTGATGGTGTTTTTGGCCCCTTATATTCTTATGGTGTAAAAGCGCTCAATCGTTATAAACCACAATGGTTTTTAGCTGAAAATGTTGGTGGTATTCGTAGCGCCAACGAAGGAAAAGCTTTTAAAAAAATACAGGAAGACTTGAAAGCTGCAGGTTATCGTATTTATCCTAATCTTTATAAATTTGAGGAATATGGCGTGCCACAGGCACGGCATCGTATGATTATTATTGGAATCCGTGAAGATTTGCCTTATGAATTCAAAATACCAAGCCCTGTATTATATAAAGATTGTGATATCTCTTGCAGAAACGCATTGGAAGTTCCGGCTATTTCTAAATTCGCCGCAAATAATGAACTTACAAAACAATCAAAACAGGTTGTAGAACGTTTGAAATATATCAAACCGGGAGAAAATGCTTTTACGGCTACGCTGCCACCAGAGTTGCAGCTTCATGTTAAAGGCGCCAAGATAAGTCAGATTTACAAGCGTCTTGATCCAAATAAACCTGCATACACCGTTACCGGAAGCGGTGGCGGAGGAACGCATATTTATCATTATACTGAAAATCGCGCTTTGACTAATCGGGAGCGGGCACGTTTGCAGACTTTCCCTGACAGTTTCGTTTTTGAAGGCTCAAAAGAATCCGTACGAAAACAAATCGGAATGGCAGTACCTGCAAAAGGGGCGCAGATGATTTTTGAAGCAGTACTTAAAACGTTTGCCGGCGAAGAATATGAATGGATTGAATCTAATTTAGCTACCGAATAAAACGGTTTTTAAGGGGTGCGGACTTATGGCTTATTCACATTGGTTTGTATCAAGGCAAAAGAGACAGCTGACTGGTATATTGCCAGCGTTGATTTCGTATAGTGATATCTGTGTTGGAAAATATTGGCCGGGTAATACAAAATTACAACTTGCATGGGAAGATGAGTTGCAAAAACGAAATATTACACAACATGGGAATTTAAGGGCACGCAAATCGAATGAAGGTGGAGGGGGAACTCGTACGCTTTTCAAACAAATGAAAGATTTAGGCCTTGTTTTCCTGGAGGATGAGAATAAGCTTTGCCGTTTAACCTTGATTGCCGAAGAATTGATTAAGGGAAATATTTCTTTTGTGGATGCTATGCGCATGCAATTGCAGAAATATCAATATCCCTCTGCCGCATGTTGGAGTGGAAGCGGAGCTGTCAGTCATTCATTTGAAGTGCATCCATTTCAGTTTCTTTTCAGGTTGCTCCGTGAATCAAAGCTAAACAATGTTCTTACGATGGAAGAGATGCAGGGGATTGTCATTCATTATGCAAACTCGGACAAAAAAGCAACGTTTGACAAAGTCACTGATATGATAATTGAATTTCGTAACACTGGTACAGTAGGTGGCTATATTTGCGATACTCCTACTAAAACATACAGTAATATCGCAAATACTTTTTTCAATTATATTAGCTTAACGCAATTTGTAGACCGTGGTCCTCAGTCTATCATGATACGACCAGATAAAAAACATGAAGTAGATGCATTTATACAAGATGATCCAAAGTTTATTTCACATCCTGAACTGACGGAAAACTATCAAAGGGCGTATGGTCGTGGAAATGCAGCAAAAGATTTGCGTGATTTTAGCAAAGAAAACAAATTAACAGCAACACAAATCAATGAGGAACGAATAAGAAAAGAATATGTGCTGCTTTCATTAAAAACGCCAATAACCAGTATAACAACAGATATTGTCCAAGAAATTGCCAAAACGACTGGTATAGATGAAAAGAAAGTTGAAAAATTCCTTCTGAAAACATATCCTCATGGCAACGTTAGCGACTTCTTCCTGGCATATCGTGAACTTGCCTTTATGAGTCAGGAATATGCAACTGAATTTGAAATTGCGACCACAGAGATTTTCAAGAAGATTTTCAATATGCGTGCCGTGCATTTGGGGCAGACAGGAAGTACTGCTGCGCCAGATGTCTTCGTAGAATCGGATGAGTTGCAATACTGCGGTATTTTGGATAATAAAGCTTATAAAAAAGGCTTCAGTTTAACCGGGGATTTTAAAAGAGTAATGATTCATGAGTATATTCCCAAACTGAATAATTACGTGGATGCTAAATATCCATTAGCTTTCTTTTCCTATATTTCGGGAACATTTAAGGGGCATATTGATACAGAATTAAAAGAAATAGCAGACGAGACGGGCGTTTCTGGTTCTGCTATGCCTGTTGATATTTTCATTGATTTCGCGCAATCTTACGCTGAATCGCATTTTAACCACCAGACAATACGTGACATTTTTTCCGTAAACAGGGAAGCGCGGCTGTCTGATTTAGAACAGGTAAGGGTTTCTAACAAGTTTAATACAGACGAAGAAAACGTGTTAAAAGCTGCAGAAACTCCATCTTCATATATGTAAAAATATGTTACAAGGGTGTCATTGTGGATGATTTAACGCCTGCTCAAAGAAAAAAGAATATGCAACGTATCAGATCGAAAGATACTAAAGCTGAAGTCTTGTTGCGTAAAGCATTATGGCATAAGGGCTTGCGATATAGGAAGAATGTCAAAGATTTGCCCGGAAAGCCTGATATCGTATTTATAAAACAAAGAGTTGCTATTTTTGTCGATGGTGATTTTTGGCATGCACGTGGGCATGAAAAAAGACCAGGGGAACAGATTGCAACTAACAGAAGTTATTGGGAAGCAAAAATGAAACGCAATATTGAAAGAGACAGGTATGTCAATGAATTGTTGCTTGAGCAAGGTTGGCTTGTATTACGTTTTTGGGAAAGTAACATTAAGAAAGATTTGGAAAAATGTGTTGATGAAGTAATGAATTACTTTTGATTTGCACGAGAAATAATAATGGAGCGAATTATGCATACTATATATCTTACCGATGCAGCGAAACTGGTAGAACAGTTGTCTCGATTTATTTCTTTCGTTCACTATATGGATGGTCAGTCAGGATATATTAGTTTTCGCGATAGCACCAGCTTCTTGGGAAGAGAAGAAGATTATAAAACCTATATCGCTGAAGAAGCTCGGAGAGAATTGAAGTTTGCTGATTGGACAGAGTCGTGGATTGGGAGCGGAAAGATAGCTGCTAGCGCAATGAAAGCTATGGCCAAAGCTGGCAACCTTGTCAATAAGAATCAGCAGATTGATTTCAAGAATCGTCTCAACCCAGAACATCCTAATTTTCGAAAGGATGCTGAACGTGTATTGTTTGACATCTATCGAAACCCTTTATGTTCAAATTCTTCGGCCTTTGAAAATGCTGTAGCCACATTCGGTGCAAAGTATGATACTATCGCTTTCTTGTTTTTTGTAAAAGATGATACACGGTTCCTGCCTATCAGTACAGGACATTTTGATGCAGGATTCAAAATATTGAATATTGATTACACTACTAAATTTCGTTGTAGTTGGGAGAACTACAGGGGATTCATCAGTATTATTATGGAAATACGTGCAATAATGGAAGATATGCTTCCTATGCATGGAATACCAAGATTAATTGATGCACACTCTTTTGTTTGGGTTATTCAGGAAGAGTGTTTCATAAAATGGAATCCGGATACCACGCAAAATGCCAAAATTGAGGAAACCACTGAAGGTTATATGCAGGGAGTGGTTTCTGGTACAGGGGGGCGTAAAAAAACAATTTCGAGTGTTTTTGTTCGGAGTTTAGAAGTCGTAAAAGAAACCAAAAATCGTGCCAATGGCGTTTGTCAGTACTGTCAACAGGTTGCTCCATTTATTGATAAGAACGGGAATCCATATTTGGAAGTACATCATGTAATTTGGCTCTCACGCGGTGGAGAAGACAGCACGACCAATACGGTGGCCCTTTGCCCGAATTGTCATAAGCGTATGCACATTCTGGATAGGCAGGAGGATATCAAGAAACTTCAAAATCTTATAACGGGGGCTACAGATTCTTATGAATAAATACACTTTTTCTACAAAATCCGGTAAGGCGTATTATTGTAATTCTATTCCAGGTTTTATTCGTGACAACTCTACTTCAATAATTGGACAATTAGTAAAGCATTCATTTGAGGTAAACAAAGATCAGTCTGATGCCTGGGAAAACCAGATCAGTGAATTACAAAACCGTTTGGAAAAATGCGGCATGGAAGGCGATATCATATTTGAATATGATATCGTTCGTCTTGGAAAAAGAATAGATGTCATTCTTTTAATAAGACATATGGTTTTTTCCCTTGAATTTAAAAATGGCAAGGATATCTTTACCGCACAGGATGCGCAACAGGCAGAAGACTATGCAATAGATATTAAAAATTTTCATAAAGAATCCGAGGATCTTTACGTTTGCCCGATTCTTATTGCAACGAAAGCAGAGCCATATAAAAAAGTACAATCATCTGGCTGTTATCCGGATAAGCAGATTCATTTACAACGGGAAAATATTGAAACGCTAATTCCAAAGGTTTCTTCAATTGTAGATCTTTATGGTGACGACAAGGAAATAGATTTTGAAAAATGGTTTAACTCGCCTTATTATCCAACACCAACCATTGTCGCGGCAGCGGTTGAAGCTTACAGTTCCCATAACTTAAGTCAAATCGCTCAGTCTGAGGCAGGGCAGGAGAACATTAATCTTTGCGAAGAAAAGATTAATGAGGTTATTAATAAAGCGCAAACTAACAAGCGTAAATGTGTTTGTTTTGTTACCGGTGTTCCCGGAGCTGGAAAAACATTAGTTGGTCTTGATGTTGTTGCAAAAAATATGGACGAAGGGAAAAAGAATCTCAGTGTGTATCTCTCTGGTAACGGGCCCTTGGTCGAGGTTCTGCGGGAAGCATTAAAAAGAAGTGCAAAAGCAAAAAAGCAGTTTAACAGGGAAACAGAAGCGGCAATCAACACTTTGATCCAGGGCAGCTATGCTTTTAAGAAAGATAATGCGTCTCATAATCATGCAACGCCGGAAAATATTCTTATTTTTGATGAGGCGCAACGTGTTTGGAACAAAGAAAAGATGACAAGCAAACATAAAGAAAATCCCTTGATGGCTGTAAGTGAACCGCATTTGCTGTTCAGCATAATGGACAGACATCAGGACTGGGCTGTTATGATTTGTCTTGTGGGGCTTGGACAGGACATTTATGACGGCGAGGTTGGCATCAATGAATGGTTCAGATGTGGTATTGAAGATTTTAAAGAGTGGGAACTGTACTATTCACCTGAAATTTTTGGACAAGTTGAAGATAAAAATATTAACCGTGAAATGATTGAAGGATGCGATAGATGTCATCCTATTCCGGAGCTTCATTTAAAGACGTCTATTAGATCTTTCAGGGCAGACAAGCAATGCCAGTTTGTTGATGCTCTGCTTGATAATAAGCCTGATGAAGCCAAAGACGTCTATAATATTATTTCAGAAAAATATCCGGTTTATATTACAAGGGATTACGAAACAGCTAAAAATTGGGTAAGAAATCAAGTCCGCGGTTCACAAAGAAGCGGCGTATTGGCATGTAGCAGTGCGCAAAGATTAAAGCCTGAAGGAATTTATGTGCCGACGGATATTGATGTTAAGAACTGGTTCCTTGCGCCAAGCGATGATTTGCGATCTTCGAATATGCTTGAAATAGTGGCCAGTGAGTTTAAAGTACAGGGCTTGGAAATTGATTGGGCCATCGTATGCTGGGATGCTGACTTAAGAAGAAAAGAAGGAAAAAACGATTGGGAATATTATAGTTTTAGAGGAACTAGGTGGAATAGGAGAAACAAACCTGAGCAGAAAAGGTATTTATTAAATTCGTACAGGGTGCTTCTGACAAGAGCCAGGCAGGGGATGATTATTTTTGTTCCGAAAGGCGTTGATCCGGAAGTAGATGAAACAAGAAACGCTGAGTATTATGACAACATTTATTCTTATCTGCTGAAATGTGGAATTGAAGAACTTAGTGATGATTAAAAGGGCTATGGTAAATAAATAATGACCATCCAATCCGCCATCATTGCAGCAAAATCATCATATAACTGGAGTATCGTGCCCCATGAACCCACCACCGTCAGCGTTCGGTATAGAATAAAAGGCGGAACGCTGCTGGAAACGGATTTCGATTTGTACACGGACGATCCGGAAACGGAGCTGGCGGATCTTTGGGAGCGTCTGTGCAGCGAACTGTGTTCTGCACGGGATGCCGTGCACTCGATGAAGGCGTACGGGTATATCTTGGAGTAGGGGGATATTAATAAGTAACAGCAGGCGGGGAAACCGTTGGCTGGCGGAGGAATCGGAACATGAAGCATGAGTGCAGAATAACAGTCTTGGAAACAAAATGCTTTACGGAGTATCAGGAAAAATATCTTGCGGATCCGAAATCAGGTCCATGTCCTTTTTTTAAGAAGGGCGATACGTTTTTGCTGAAAAGGACGCCGCAGCAGGATGATTTCTACCATTTGATGAACGGCAGGTTTTGCGGCGAGGCGTGGGACGCG